>CBFGJO010000017.1:0-31344 GCA_965649125.1 Caldifarciminota bacterium
TAGAGGGTATCCAAAAACTCGTTCGTAATTATGAATTCTATTTAGAGAAGATTAAAAGACTTAAAAATGAATATATTTTGAATTGGGGCAGAGAGATAAAATTATTAAAAAGTATTCTTCTTTCTCTGGAAAATTCCTTTTAAAGTATTTAAAATGATTTTTTCTTCCTCTCCCAGTTTAAAAAATAAAAATAAAAGGAAATAAAAGAGATAAGAAAATATAAAATTTAGAAATAAAACAAAAACCATATTTTTAAATGATTTTACAATAAAAAAATTGAAGAAATACATCAAAATTATGCAAAAAATTCCCTGAATGATTGGCTTTAATGTTTTTAAATCATGTGTTTTAAACTTTAAAAATTTTTTTATTTCTAAAATTCCTATACTTCTTAATATCATTAAAGAAATAGAAGTAGATAAAGATGCGCCCCAAATTCCAAAACTGGGGATTAGTGAAATTGCAAGTGTAATGTTTATGATCAATCCAAGTAGTGTAGTAATTGCCCACTCCTTTTGATATCCACTCATTGTAAGTGTCATCGGGCTTTCCCCTGCTGCATTCTGATAAATAAGTGCAAAGAAAAGTATAAGCATCGGAATGTAGCCTGTAATAAATTCTTTTCCAAATACAGTTATTAAAAATTCCTTTCCGCTAAAAATAAAAAATGAGAATAAAGGTAAAGAAAAATGCAATGTCCATCTTATTATTGTTTGAAAAAGAATTTTAAGAGATTCAAAATCTTTTTTATAACTTAATTGAGATATAAAGGGGGCAAAAACTTCATTTATTGCTAAAAGAAAGATATTTCCAATTTCCGCAGTCCTTGCTATTCCATTATAAATCCCTACTTCCTCAGAAGTTCTAAATATCCCTAAAACTATTATATCCGTCCAGGCAAACAAAAAATAAAGTATGGATATAAAGATTATGGGATAAGAAAATAAAATTATTTCTTTATAAAGATTTTTTGGAATCTCGCTTTTTTCCTTTACTCTTATTTCTTTTTTAAAAAAATATAAGATTATGATAAGGGATAAGAATGAAGAGAAAAACCATGGTAAAATAGAAGTAGAAATTCTTTTGCCTGATAAATAAAATAATAAAAATAAGAAAAAGATCTGTAAAATTGGACGAAAAATATTTTCACTTACAACATAATAAGTCATTTTGTTAAAACCTCTTGAACTGTAAGCCATAACAAGTAGAGATGTATAGAATGGAAGGGAGAGAGAAAAATAAAATAGTCCTTCCTTGAGTTCACTTTTTTTATAAAAATTAGCAATTATTCCTGAAAAGGAAAAAATTATTAATCCCCATAAAATTCCTGATAAAAATGAGAGAAGGAGTAAAAATATAGATAATTTTTTGATGATATAATTTTTATTTTCCTCTTTTAAGATTGAGATATACCTTATTCCTCCTCTTTCAAGTCCAAGTTGAGAAAACCTCAAAAATATGTTTATTAAAGTGTAAGAGATTGTATAAATTCCATATATTCTTACTCCTAAAAGCCTTATTATAAAAATTTGGTACAAATAACCTCCTATTCTTTTTATTCCTTCACCTATTAAGTTAAATATCGTTCCTGAGAATAAACCTTTTATATATTCCTCTTTCATTTTTGAAAACTTGCTTAATAAGAGAGTTTCTGCTCAAATAAAAGTGAATTTATAAATAATTTCTTTACATATTTCTCTGCATCAAAATTTTCAAAAACATAATTCTTTCCATTCTCTGCAATCCTTTTTCTCAAATTTTCATCTTCAAGTAGCTGTGCTACGCACTTAGCAAAATCTTTTGGATCATCTTTAATAAAAAGGTGAACACCATTTTTAACATTCATTCCCTGAACACCTACTGAAGTTGTAACCACAGGAAGACCAAGTGCCATTGCCTCTATTATTTTTACCTTTATACCTGTCCCAAACTTTAAAGGTGCTACAAAAATTTTACTTTGGGACAAGTAAGGTCTTATATCTTCTACCTCTCCAAGAACTTTAATTTTCTCATTTTGTAATTTGAACATCCAAGAAGGGGTATTAGCACCAATAATTTCAAATTTAAAATGATTTGGATATATTTTTTCAATTTCGGGCAGTATCTCCTTTATGAAATATAAAACAGTGTAAGGGTTTGGAGAATAATCCATCTTGCCAACAAAAGTTATCACATTCTTTTTTTCCAAATTCTCACATTTATAAAATTCTTTATCAATTAAAGGGGGTAAGAGTTTTATATTTTTAACTCCATTCTTTTTTAAATATTTAGCATCTTCAAATGAATTTGTAAATACTAAATTATAATATTTAGAAATTTCTCTTTCATACCTTTTTAAAGTATATATTTCGTATTTTAAAATAATTTTTTTTAAGATTGGAATAAGCAAAATCTTTCTCAAAAAAGCTGGTAAAAAATTCATACCCTCTCCAAAAGGATTTTCTATTTCCTTCAAATATTTTTCCATTCTTTTAAATTTTAAAGATTGAGGGTCATCATAATTTATTATTTTTGGTAAATTTATATTTATACCATAATCACCTGATCTTATATAATCTACAAATATCAAATCAGGTTTTATAAATTCTATATAATTTCTGAACTCCTTTATGTTTTCGGGACTGCTGAAAATTGAAATTTGAATTGGCTTTTTCAAAAATTTTTTAAAAGAGTTAAATATCTTTTTTATAAATTTTATCTTTCTTGCTATTTTTATTTCTTCAAAAATATCATTTTTAAATTTTCTTTCTGGAGATGTAAGAGAAAAGAGATAAATTTTACTACCTTCTTTTTTTAAATATTTTGCAAGAATTAAAATTTTTCTCCTCATCCCTGAGATGGGGGGATAGGGGAATTGATTACATAAAAAAACTATCTTCATAATATTTCTAAGATTTTTCTCCCCTTATTATAATATAAGATGCTATTATAAAGTCAATTATATTTATTAAAATTTGCTCTTTTTCTTTTAAATTTTCTTTTATAAAGTTTTTCATTTTTTTTGTTTTTGAGACAAATTTTTCATACTCCTCTTTATAGTTTTTCTTCACTTCCTTTAAAATTTTAGGAATAACATTTTCTTTTAAATTTATAAATTCTTTTTCTATTTCTTTCCAGGTTTCCCTCTCAAAACAAAGCTCATAAGTTATAAGAATTTCACAGAGGTCGTTTATAAATGTATGGATTTTTTCACCATACTCTTCATAAATCTCTTTAATTTCAGGAAAAGAAGAATAAAGTAAATTAAAGGGATTCCCTATATAAATTTTTTTCAAAAGTGGTTTGAATTTTATGCCATAGATTATTATTTCTTCTTCCTTCTTTTCTTCAATTTTTTCTAATTCCCTCTCGCTAACTATTTTCAAAAATATTTCTTTATAAATTTCTTTTTCTTCTTCATCAATTTCAAGAGGAATGCATTCCTCGTACCTCAAACTGGGTTCTTTTTTCATACTCGTTGCAAATAGTATCATTTCCTTTCCATATTTTTCTATTAAATTTATTCCTCTCTCCTTATTCTTAATTATATAATTTAATACATTCACAATTCTTTCAAATTTATCCCCTATTCCTTTTATATACATAAAAACTCTTTCATTTTTGCCTATAAAAAATTCATATTTTTCCTCACCCCTCGTGGGTTCCCCGACGATTGCTTCCCCTTGGAACCACTCTACGGGAAATGGTTCACCATAGGGCATCTCCTTTGTTACTTTACTCACACTTGATAGACCAAGGTATAAGAAATAAGAGGCTACAAAATTAAAGAGTACTTTCCTTTTTTCATAAATTATTTCTTCTATTTCTTTTATATCAAATTCGTATTTCTTTTCTAAAGGTTTTATCTTCTCTTCTTTTTTAAAAACTTTTTTTAAGGAATCTATTTTTTCTTCCAGTTTGACTGTTTTTGCAATTTTAGGAGTTTTAAAATCTTCGTACTCTTTTTCTTGTACTTTACGAGGAGAAATGGAGAATTCTTCTTTTTTAATCTCTTTTTTCTCACTTTCTTTTTTTAAGAATTCTTTTAAACTTTTTTTATTTTCCATAAAGACTTTTTTTAATAAATAAATTAATCATTTTATCCTTGTCATCTTCAAAAATTTTGTTCTTCAAAACTTTTTGATTCAAATTTTATTAAATTTTTATTTACTATTTCTTTTAGTTTTTCTATCAAGACAGGTGAATAATGTTTTAAAATTGTTGGTTCCCTTAAAAATCTGGGTAGGAATTTGGATTCTTCAAGAGTTTTTGCCATTTTTGAATGTAGTCTTTTTTTAATCTCTTCGGGTATTGCCTGGTATATCATGTCTTTAATAATAGAACTTTTGAAGAAATAAAGGTCCTCGGAAATTTTAGAAATTAAATTCTTTTCAATAAGTTTTTTAATTGAGTCCATTATCTTTCCATAGTTTATTCCTACATACCTTGCAGCCGTTTCTATGTCAAAATACCTTTTTCCAATTTTTCTTTAAAATACATTATTATTATACATAAAAATTATCAAAAATTCAATTAGTATATCACTCTGGAAGATAGATTTTAACAAATTTTACTCTTTTTTTATCACTTTCTGCGATTTCAAATCTATATCTCCCATATTCAATTATTTCTCCTTTTTGAGGTATTCTTCCTGTGAAATAAAGTAAAAAGCCGTTCAGGGTTTCAAAATTTCCTTCCGGAAACTTTATTAAATATCTTTCAAAAAGGTCGTCTATTCTTATCATACCGTCAACTACTATAAAATTTTGGGAGATTTTCTTCTCAAATTCTGTCTCCCCTAAAAGTTCTAACATTATATCATAAAGGGTTAGAAAACCACTTATACCACCAAATTCATCAATTACTATTACAAAAGGCATATTTTCTTCTTTTATTTTTTTAATGACTTCAATTATTTCTGTATTTTCAGGAACTATTACTGGTTTCCTCAGATATTTGTATATATCTTTCTTTTTTTTAATTCTCTGGATATCCTTGACATGTAAAACACCTATTATTTTATCAATTGACTCTTTATAAAAGGGGATTCTTGTAAAAGATGTATTAAGAAATTCTTTAAATATTTCATCAAACTCTTTATCTATTCCAATTGCAAAAATTTTTTCTCTTGGTTTGACAATTTCTTTAACATTTTTCTCAGATATTCTTAAAATAGACCTTAAAGCCCTTCCAAATTCTGTAGTTATTTCCTTTTCTTTTTCTTTTAATAGACTTGTAAGAAATATTTCTTCTTTAATTTTGTCCTTTTTTTCTTTTTTTAAAAAGCCTTTTATTATAATTATTACTGGCGGATAAAGAATTTTTGAAGAATGAAAAATGAATTTATAGAATTTTGAGAAAATAAATTCGGGATAAATTCTTGATATTGTTTTAGGGATAATCTCACCAAATATTACGATAATTAAGAAAGAGAAAAGTCCACCAATTAAACCCGCATATACCTTGGATACTTTAAAGTAAAAGAGTGTTGTTAAAAAGATGGCGACTCCAACATTTACAAAGTTATTACCAAATAAAATTGTAGATAGGATTTTTTTTGGCTCTCTTATGAATAAATTGGAATATTTTTCATCTGATAATTTTTTAATCTCTATTGGGGAAAGGGTAATGTAGGCAATTTCAAAACTTGAAAATATAAAGGATAATGAGATTAAAAAGGCTACAACAAGAATTTCAAAGTACATCTTCCTCTGAAATAAAAATTGCCTTTGCCTCCTCTTTTATTTCCTTTACTAATTTTGTCAAAACCTTTTTGGGTCCTATCTCTATGAAACTTTTTACACCACACTTTAATGCAGTTTCAACACATTTTGTAAACAGAACAGGAGAATTTAATTGTTTTTCTACATTTTTTTTAATCTTTTCAGGCTCAGTTTCAATTTCTCCTGTTGCATTTTGGATTATCGGGAAAAGAGGTTTTTTGAAAATTTTATCTTTTAAAAATTTTGAAAATTTTTCCGATGGTTTATTCATTAAAGGGGAATGAAAGGCAGCAGAGACTAAAAGGGGTATTATTTTACCCTTTCTTTTATCTTTAAGCTCTTTACAAACTTCTTCCACTTCTTCTTTTTTACCAGAAATTACTATTTGAGAAGGTGAGTTATAATTTGCTATAACGCAAAATTTTAATTTATTTTTCTCAATAATATCCTTTACTTCTTCATCTTTAATTCCTATTAATGCTGCCATCCCACCCGGAAATTCTTCTCCAGCTTCGTGCATAAGTTTACCCCTTTCTTTTACAATTTCAAGAACATCTTCAAGAGTAAGAACTTCTGCTGCATAAAGGGATGTAAATTCACCTAAACTGTGTCCAAAAGCACAAAGTGGTTTTTCTTTTAGATTTTCTTTATATATTTCAAATATCCCTATACTGAAAGACAAAATTGCAGGTTGTGCATAAATTGTTTTTGTGAGTTCTTCCTGTGGTCCTTCAAAACATAATTTTTTTAAAGGCAAATTTAAAATATCTTCACATCTATCAAATATCTCTTTAAATTTTTTGTTATTCTCATAAACTTTTTTACCCATCCCAACCCATTGAGAGCCTTGTCCTGTAAAAATTAATGCGTAATCTTTCACCATTCCATTAAAACTGTTCCCCATGTAAAGCCTGCCCCAAAGGAAGTCATAAGGATAATTTGTCCATTTTTGAGAAGTTTTTTTTCGAGCATTTCTCTTAAAGCAATCGGAATTGATGCTGCACTTGTATTCCCATATTTTTCTATGTTAACATATACTTTTTCCTTTGGTACACCCAGTCTTTCCCTCAACGCCTCTATTATTCTTATATTTGCCTGGTGCGGGATAACCCAGTCTATTTCAGAAGGTTTTATTTTTGCCATTTCAATAACCTTTTCAGTTGATTCCTGCATTTTTAAAACTGCATTTTTAAATACTTCTCTTCCCTTCATCTTTATATAACACATTCTTTTTTCAAGTGCTTCTAATGAGAAAGGAAAGGAAACACCACCTCCGGGCATTATCAGCAGCTCCCTGAGACTTCCATCAGAACCAAGATCCCATGCAATAATTTTATTTTTTTTACTTTGTTTTTTAAGAAGAATCACACCGGCACCATCACCAAAGAGAACACATGTGGAACGGTCAAACCAATCAACATATCTTGAAAGTGTTTCTGCTCCTACAACTATCACATAATTTATTCTATCATTTTTTAAAAGAGAATCAGCAATTATAAGAGCATATAAAAATCCAGGGCAGGCAGCCGAGATGTCAAAGGCAAAGGCATTTCTTGCCCCTATTTTTGTTTGAAAATTGCAGGCTGTTGATGCAATTAAATTGTCAGGTGTTGCTGTTGCAAATATTATTGCATCTATTTTTAAAGGATTGAAGTCAATTTCTTTAAAAAGTTTAAGTGCTGCCTTTGCCGCAAGGTCAGATGTTACTTCCCCGTCTTCTGCAATTCTCCTTTCTTTTATACCACTCCTTTCAGTTATCCATTCATCAGATGTTTCAACTATTTTTTCAAGGTCAAAATTTGTTAAAACAGTTTCAGGAACATAACTTGAAACTCCAAGAATCTCAAAGCTCATAGAATTTAATTATATTTTTAAAATATTCAAAAAATCAATTATTTTGGGATTCCTGACCAGTAAGGAAAATGACAATTACCTATATTTGTTAATTTTTTTACATTTGAACCATCAAAGTTCATAACATATATATCGTAAGAACCCTCTCTTGTAGAAGTAAAAACAATATGAAGTCCATCAGATGAAAAACAAGGGTCTTCATTAGAACCTTCGTAAGTTAATCTGAAAGTTTTTTCTCCAAATGGATCGGTCAGATATATTTGATTCCTTCCTTCTTCATCAAGGGCAACATAAGCTATAAAATCTCCTCTTGGTGACCAGTTTGGTGAAGTGTTATAATTTGTCTCATAAGTTATTCTCCTTAAAGCAAGCCCATCTTTATCCATTACAAAAATATGGGGAGATCCAAATCGGTCAGATACAAAGGCTATTTCTTTTCCTTTACCTGAAACTGTTGGTGATATCTCTATGAATGGTGAATATGTTAATCTTTTTAATTTTTTATTCTCAATATTTAAAATGTATATCTCAGGATCACCATCTTTTGAGAGAGTAATACATATTTCTTTTGAGTTCGGGAAAAAACCACCAGGAAGGTTTAATCCCTTCTTTTCTGATATTAAAAGTGATAATTTATTCTTCTCTAAATCTATTAAATAAATCCCCATCAAATCTTTTTTTATGTATGTTGAATAAATTATCTTTTGACCACAGGGGGATACCCTTGGAAATAGTTTTTTTTCACCTTCTGCCTCTATTTTTTTTAAATTATAACCATCATAATCCATCATATAAAGTTCCCTTTTATCATTTATATCAACTGTAAAAACAATATAGGTTTCAAATATTCCATCTTCACCTGTTAATTTTTTCAGAACAAAATTTGCTATTTTATGTGCTAATTTTCTTTCCGGAAGTAAAAGAGGAAAGTTTTCCTTTGCAATTCTTTTTTCAATGAGAATGTCAAATAATTCAACTAAGAGAATTTTATCCTTTTCTTTTGTTTCACTTCTTAAAAGTATATTACAGCCAAGATTCCTCCAAAAGGCAAAATCAGAATAATGCTTTTTCTCTATAATGCTTGAATCAGGCATGGTGATTTTAAAATAAAGAGAAAATTCAAGGTCATCCTTTAAAACTTTTTGCACTTCTTTTAATTTTATCTTGCTTTCTTGTGAGATTTTTTCAAAAAGACCAAAAGGGAATATGCCAATATCAAGTTTTTTGGCTTCTCCTCCTTTTAGTTTTAAATAAACTTCCCCCTGTGAAAAAAGTAGAGATGGTAAAATTATAAAAATTATTTTTTTCATGGAACCTCAAATTCAAGATAAACCCTCAAAAATTCCATATTCATTTCTTCTGGTAATGGAGGGACTCTTTTTGTTAACATAACTGCTCTTAATGCGGATTGATCAAAAATTAAATCCTTTGAAGTTTTTTCAATTTTTATATCACAAAGTGTGCCATCTTTTAATATTACAAAATATATTGTTGCCCTTAATGTATCTTTACTTAAATGGGTATAATTCCAATTTTCACTTATTTTTTCTAAAAGAACCCCAAAATAATAAGAATAAGGTATATTTAAATTTATTTTTGCTTTTCCTCCCCCTTTTAAAGAGAATTCTTGCACTTCCTTCTTTTTAACTTTCTCTTCCCTCTTTTTAACTTTCTTTGGAATTTCTCTTATTTTTTCAACAATTCCGGATTCTTCAACTTTTTTTTCAATCAATTTACCTTCACTTTCTATTTCTTTAATTTCTATATAAAAAACAGTTTGAGGAAGATAAATTTTTTCTCTTTCTTTTTTTATAAAAAATGAACCTATAATAAATATATGTAAGAAAAGAGAAATTAAGAATTCCCTTATCATTCCCTTTTAGGCTCAAGCAAAAATCCCACTTTTTCAAATCCCTTTTCTCTTGCTTCTCCAACTATCTCCATAACAAACCCATAGGAAAGTTCTTTATCAGCCTTTATAAATATTTCCTTTTTACCTTTTTTTGAAAGAAGTTCAAGATAAAAAGGTAATTTAGAAAGGCTAACCTCTTCTTCACCTACAAATATTCTTTTATCTTTTCTTAAAGTTATTGTTATTGCCTCTTTTTTTAATTCTTCTACCTTTTTTGATCTTGGTAAATTCACCTCAAAACCTGTTTGAAGAAGCGGACTTGTTATAAGAAATATAACCAAAAGTGTGATGCTCACATCAGCAAGGGAAGTTATATTTATCTCTGAAATGAATTTTCTTTTCATTAAAAAATCAAGTACCTTTTAATTCTTATCTTTATTTCCTTTAAAAATTCTGTACAGAGTGAGTCATACTTGTTTATTTCATTTAAAAAATAGTTATGAAAAACAAGTGAAGGAATTGCAACAAGAAGTCCTGCAATCGTTGTAATCAATGCGTCAGCAATTCCTGGAGCAAGTACACTTATATGAGCAGAACCTGTCCTTTTTATTTCAAGAAAGGCTTCCATAATTCCCCATACAGTTCCAAGAAGCCCTAAAAATGGACTTACACTTGTTATTGTTGCAAGGTGGGGGACATATTTTTCAAGTTTTTCAATTTCCCTTTTATAGATTTTATCAATATTTTCAAAAAGAAGCAAAATAAGGTCATCTTTAAAAGGGCTTTCTTTTATTTTTTCAACTTCATTGGTTACAACTTTCAAAATAAAAGAGGGCAAGATTTCCTTTTTTAAACCAAAGGGATTCTTTTCAATTAACTCTTCTATAGGAGTTTCATTGAATTTTTTAACAAATTTCCTTGTTCTTTTTTTAAGAAATAAAAACTCAAAAAATTTTTTGATGAATATAGCCCAGGAAATAACTGAGAGAAAGAATAAAATTATAAGAATAAGTTTTGCAAAAGGACTCGCTGTTTCAAAACCCCTTATAATAATGTCAAGATGAAGATTTTTCATTTAATCTCCTTTAATTTTTCCTTTGCCTTTATTGCCTCTTCTGATTCCGGAAAATTTTTTATTATTTCTTCATAACACTTTTTAGCCCTTTCTTTATCTCCCTCTTCTTCAAAAATATTTCCAAGTTTTAAAAATGAATATTTTGCTTTTTGAGACCTTGGATAATCCCTTATTATTTCTTCAAAAAGAGTTTTAGCCTTTTCTTTATTTTGAATAGAAAGGTATGCATCAGCAAGAAAATATTTCGCATCTATTATGTATTCACTTTCAGGATACCTTTTTATAAATTCTTCAAATTCACCTATACATAGATTATATTCACCAGCAGTATAATCCTTAAGAGCCTGCGAATAAAGTATCATTTCTTCACTCTCCTTTTCTTTAACTTCTTCTTTACTTTCTTCTTTTTTAACCCTGCCTTTTCTTAAAAAATTCTCCATCTCTTCCAGTCTTGCTTCAAGGGAAATAAGTTTTCTTTCAAGTGTCTCAAGTTTGTAAATGATATCTGCTTTTAACTCTTTTAATTCTTTATGTTCTTTTTTCTGTAAACTATCTATCTTCTGGGTTCTTACATAAATCTCATCAATCTCATCTCTTACACGATTCAATTCATTTCTAAAATTTCTTATAGGAGCACAAAAACTTAAAAATATAAATATAAAAATTAATCTTTTTATTCTTTTACTTTGAATTCTGCTCTCCTGTTTATTGGCTTATTGTTTGGATCAATAAGGTGTGTTTCTCCATAACTTATAATTGATAATTTGTTTGGATCAATTCCAAGTTTGATTAAATAATCTCTTGCAGCCTTTGCTCTTCTTTCACCAAGTCCCATATTGTATTCCTCTGTTCCTATATCACAGGTATGTCCTTCAATTATAACATTTACTTCAGGATACAGTTTTAAAATCTCTGCGTTCTTTTTAAGTATTTCTGCATCACCAGGTCTTATATCATATTTATCAAAATCAAAATGAATTGTTTCAAGAACAAGAGGGGGTCTTTCAGGTACTTCTTCTTTAACTTCTTCTTTAACTTCTTCTGGCGGCTTTGGAAGTTCTTCCATTGGTGTTTCAACCTTTACTGTTTTTTTCTTTGCACACACAAGTGCCATCACCACCATCACCATTACTATATACTTTTTCATTTTTCCTCCTTTTTAAATTTAAAAGATTAATTATAATCTTTTTAAAAAATTAAAGTCAAACATTGAAAAATTTTTATAAATTCTTTATAATTATTATCTTATTTTTGGTGGGCGTAGCTCAAGTGGTAGAGCGCCAGACTGTGGCTCTGGTGGTTGGGGGTTCAAGTCCCCTCGCCCACCTTGCCCCTGTAGCTCAATTGGACAAGAGCGTCTGGCTTCGGACCAGATGGTTGGGGGTTCAAGTCCCTCCAGGGGCTTGGAATATATTTCTAAGAATTTTATATATATCATAAATTTTTAAATCTTTTCTTCCTTTTATTTTTAAATCAGGATATCTTATAAGATAAATTCCTTCCATTGAATGATTTGCATCATCAGGTCCTGTGTCATTTTCAAAAGTATATATATTTTTTAATCCAACACTTCCTATGCTTCTCCATTTTAATTCACCAAAGAGTATTATTAAATCAGGTGGAATTCCTTTTATTTCAGGGTATATTTCCTCTGGATAGTAAGCAAATGTTTTAATTTTATTTCCTTTTTCATCCGGTATCTTTTCAATTTCCTCTTTTAATTCTCTTCTTATCTTTTTGTGATCATTTTTATCAATAATTCCTTCTTTTTCTCTTCCTTTTACATTCAAAAATATTCTTCCATAATATCCGCCTTCTCCCCATGCAACCGTTTTTGAAAAATCAATATCTTGAATTTCAAGCCTTTTTATCTCTTCAGGATAATTTTTTAACTTTAAAAAGCCATTTTTAATGAGCCATTCATTTATTGCAATCCCACCTTCCATCCCTTTTGCTCCGTGGTCAGACAGGATTAAAATGTAAGAATTATCAGGTAATAGATTTATAATTTCTCCAATTTTTTCGTCAAGGTAAATATAATATTTTTTAATTTCATTTTCATACTTATTTCCCTTTTGATATTTTGGGTGATTTTTATCAAAGAATTTCCAGAAACCATGATGAATTCTATCAGGTCCCATCTCAACAAAAAAGAACAGGTTCCATTCTTTATTCTTTATTAAATATTTAACAATTTCAAATCTCTGTTCTGTCATTCTGTATATTTCCCCAAGTAACCATTCTTTATCATCTGTTCTGAATTTTCTTACATCAAAAAGATATTCACCAAACCTTTCTTCAATCTCATTTTTAATTTCCTCAGGATATGTGTATTGAGATTTTGAATCAGGTGTCAGAAAACAGGAAATTCTTATTCCATTTAGAGGTTTTGGAGGATAGGATGGTGGGACTGCGAAGGAGATTACCTTATATTGAGTTTTTGAAATTTCTTCAAATATTGTATTTTCTTTAACATCATAAGAAGTTGTTATTGAAAGTGTATAATCTTCATAAGATTTCCTGTTTCTAAACCCATAAATCCCGAGTTCACCAGGTGTTTTACCTGTTATGATTGAGAGCCATGCAGGAACAGTTATAGGAGGAATTATACTTTCTAAGATTCCATATTCACTTTCTTCTTTTAACTTCTTTAAATTTTTTAAATTACCTATCCATTCCTCAAAAATCAAATTATAGGGAATACCATCAAGTCCTATTATAAATACTTTTTTATCTGATGATGCCAAGAAAGTCTTTTAAAAGAAATATGATTCTTCCAATTAAAAGTGAAATTCTTGCCATTACAGTGTATCCAAAGGATGCACCAAATCCTGTCATTAAAAATATTATCCCTATTCTTGAAAAACTTTTTAATAACCCTTTATGTTCAAGGGAAAAGAAAAAGTAAATTAAAACACATAGTGTCCCTATAAAGATGATTAAAGAATTAAAAAAGTTTAGGGAAAGAGAAAATGGTGGTAAAATCGTATCTTTCACCTGGACAAGTATTGCCTCCTTAAATTCAGGGGAAATTGCCATCCCGTTTAATGCACCAAGCATAAATCCTATTGGATATCTTATAAAGTATGAGTATTTTGGAATTAAGATTGCAAAATAGAGAATTGCAAAGATAAAAGGAATTAAAGTTAAAAATTGCTTTTCCACAAAAAGTGGTTTTATTACATAAGGATATGCAGCATTATGCCAGTAAATATTTATGTAATATCCAACAGTTACACCAACAAGTAGATGTTCTGCAAATTTATAAAGTGGATTATCCTTATAGAGGAAAGAGAATATTGCAATTGTTAAAATTGCTGCAACCCATACCCATGGATCATGGGAGATATTCATTATTTCCTCCTTTTTAAAAGAACTATATATCCTATGTTTCCAATTATTACAAAAAGGATTATTAAGATATGGGAAATTGATACTGCATCTATTCCTCGTGTAGCAAGCCCTCTTTTTTCAATAAGTTTTTCATATTCAGCAGCACCCTTCATACCACCTAAAAGGCCAACAAATTGTCCTGTTCTTAAATAGGGATAATAATCAGCAGCCATAACAGCAGTAACCCCTGCAGCAATATCCTGTCCATATCTTCCCCTTGCAAGGTATATCCAGGAAACAGGCAATGCCGAACCCGAAATTGAAACAACAAGTGCTATCTGGTCATAATTTTTAACATCTTTGAAGATCTCAAGTGTATCTGTTTTATTCCCGAAATAATCCGTAGGAAATATTTTCCTTATATCCTCTCCAAACCCGAGGATTGTTGCAGTTATATCAGGTCTAAACCCTAAAAATACATAATCTTTACCATATTTTTTGTTATACTCCTTTGGAATATCTGTCATAACTTCAAGTGCAAGTCCTGTTCCTGCTGCATTTAATGTAAGCCCTATGAGTCTCAAATTTTTTGAAAAGACATGTCTTGCGATTGCCCTTGACATTGGATGACATTCAGGGTAAACAGAAGCATCATAATCCATTGAAAGAACTATAACTGCTCCTTCTGGTTGTTTTTCTATAAAATCAAAAAGTGATTTAACAGGATGTGAACTTCCAACAGGCAAGTTTAATGGTTTTACAAGTGGTATTATAATGAAGATTGCAAGTATTAAATAAATTATTCTTCTATCAATCTTTGCAAGGTATTCAAAGAATTTCATTTTACCTCCCGAGCCAGTTTCTTTCAATCCCTAAAATTATTTTAATTGATGTTGCAATTATTCCAAGCCCAACACCGATTGCTATTCCCCTTTTTGCTGCAAGATTTGGTACATCGAGTATCCATTGAGCAAAAGAAGGGATAAAAGGGTGTATTAAATCACCTATTGGTATTACTCCTATCATTACGATGAAGGCTGCTAAAAGAAGTAAGGTTGCTTCAATATTTCTTGCCCTGAATGCTCTATAAGCAGCAGAAGCCATATAAAAGGCAAGTATTGCGAACATTGAAGATTGTAAGGGTATCTGAACATAGTTGAATATTTTATCAAAAGGTGTTCCACTTTTTATTCCCCATATAAATCCTATAAGTGCAGTTGCAACGATAGAAAAAAGGAGTGTGATTGAATAGGGTATATCTTTTTTCTCTTTTATTTTTCTCAAGTGGTGCCTTACAAGACTTGCAACAGCAAGAACAATTGCAAATGAAGAGATACCTAAAATCCATCTCAATATTGTATTATAAAAATTTTGAGACCATGAAGTGGGAATATAGAACTGGAAAAAAAGGAGAAAACCCATTAAAAAACATATAAACATCGGGATCCTTTTTTGTAACATTTTATATACCTCCAAATATAAAATCAAAAGGTTTTTTTCCAAATAAACTCAATATCCCCCCTAAAAATATTATTATCCATATTATTACTTTCATCATATCCTGTGCCCTTATTGTTGAAACAAGAACTGGCTCTTTTGAAAGGTAAGCCGAGGCTGCATAAAGTTCCTCCCCTATTAGTGTATAATCACAAGCTGTTATAAAGAAGGGCAACTGTGTTACTGCATCTGTTCCTGCAATTTGAATTGCTCCTGTTGTTGCACCTGTTTCTGCTAAAATTAATGATTCAGCCCAGAACATTCCAAGAAAAAAGTTTGTTGCAGGTTTTTCCCTGACCATTATTCCACAAACAGCAGAGGCATAACCAAATTGTGAATCTGTTACATAATAAACAGAGTCACTTTGAAAAAGGTCTGGTCTACCTGTTGCTCCATATGCTTCCTTTACAACTTCCCTTGCAATAAGATAAACAACCGGGTCACGATTTGGAACAATTATACTCGTTTCATATTCAGCAGCCTTTTTAACAACCTGTGAAAGTATGTTTAATGATGCGATCGTTGCAACATCTGAAACTGTCGAAAGTCCAGGAATATAAAGAATGGGTCTTCCCATCTCTGTTGATCTTCCAACCGCTTCTTCAACAGCATCAAGCCCCGGTATTTTTCTTAAAAAGAGGCTCACCCCTTTTTTTACTCTTTGTATAAAAAACAGTATGAAAGTTAAAAAGAGAAAAACCCCTATCATTATGTTTAATCTTCCAAAATGAAAATATTGGGTCTTTGGAATTGCAGAAAGAATTCTTTGTGATTCAAAAATTTTATCTTTATAGTAAACAATTATCTTATAAAAATATTCCTTTCCATTTTCAAGTCCTACATCCTTGTAAGAATTTAAAACTCCTCCAAGTGTTTTAACTTTTTTAAATTCACCTTCTTTTGATGTGCTCCTCCATATTGTTACAGAATCAGCCCTTTCCTCTTTTTTCTCTTCTGGCCATTCCCATTCTATTATAACTGTTCCTCCTGCATCGTAAGGGGCATCATAAACTTTAAAATTAAAGAAAAATAAAAGATATATTAAAGTTTTCACTCTCCACCTCTTTCCCTTTTTGCTTCATTTATAACCCTTGCAGCAATTTCAGATGGAACTTCTTCATAATGTGAGAATTTCATTGAAAAAACCCCTTTACCTTTTGTAATACTTTTCAAACTATCTGCGTATCTATACATCTCTACAAGGGGTACATATGCCTTTATCTTCTGTTTTTTTCCAAAACCTTCCATTCCAAGAATTTTACCTCTTCTTGCATTTAAATCTCCAATTATTTCTCCCATATACTCCTCAGGGATTATCACTTCAATCTCATATATTGGTTCAAGTAAATATGGTTCTGCTTTTTGCTGTGCTTCTCTAAATGCCATGCTTCCAGCTATCTCAAAAGCAATGTTTGAAGAATCAACTTCATGGTATTTACCATCATAAAGGGTTACTTTCACATCAACAACAGGATAACCTGCTAAAATTCCTGATTGCATTGCCTTTTTAATTCCTGTTTCAACAGCAGGAATAAAGTTTGAAGGGATTGCTCCACCAAATATATCATTCACAAATTCGTATCCTTCTCCTCTTTTTTTCGGTTCTATTCTTATAAAACATATACCATACTGTCCCCTTCCACCACTTTGCTTGACATATTTACCCATCGCTTCTGCTTTTTTTCTTATTGTTTCCCTGTAAGGAATCTTTGGTCTTTCAGTCTTCACATTTACTCCAAATTTTCTTTTAATTTTTGATATTATCACATCAAGATGGACACTACCAAGTCCTTCTATTATTCTCTGTTTAAGTTCAGGGTCATAATAAAATCTAAATGTTGGGTCTTCAAAAGAAACCTTTTGCAATGCTTCCATTACCTTTTCCTCATCCTGTTTTGATAACGGAACAATAGCAATTGATATTGAAGGATTTGGGAATTCAATTGGCTTTATTTTTAAATTTTTTTCAGGCAAGGAAAGTGTATGGGAGGTGCTTGTATTCTTTAATTTAACAACTGCCCCAATTTCACCTGTCTTTAAAACATCGGTTTCCTTTCTTTCTTTACCAATTATTTTGAATATCTGGTTTATCTTTTCCTTTACTCCTTTATTTGCATTCAGGACTTCTGTTCCTGCTTTTAATAAGCCATTAAAAACCCTTATATAATATATCTCACCAAGGTGTGGTTCTGTAAAAGTTTTAAAAACGAAAGAGATTAAATCTCCTTCGGAAGATGGCACTATCTCAACTTCTTTTTCTTCTAAATCAATAGCCTTATATCTTCTTTCAAATGGAGAAGGAAAATATTCTATGATTGCGTCTAATAGTTCTTCAATTCCTATTCCTTCTATTGAGTCTCCATAAAGGATAGGGACAATTTCCCCATTTTTTATGCCCCTTTTTAAAGTCTCTTTAAGTTCAGAAACACTTATTTCTTCTCCTTCTAAATACCTGGTAATAAGTTTTTCTGAAAGTTCTATAACTGACTCCGTATACTTTTCCCTAATTTTCTTTAAATCTTGTGGAAGATTTTCATCAAATATGTTCCATATTCCTTCAAAATTTGTTCCCTTTCCTTTTGGAAACTGGAGTGGGAAAAAGGAGGTTCCTTCAAAAGTTTCTTTCAATTTTTCAATTAATCCATCAGGGTTTGAGTTCTCTGCCTTCATCTTACTTACAAATATCATGCAGGGTAATTTCTTCTCAAAAATTTTCTGACCGAATATCTCTGTTCCTGTTTGAATTCCGGATGTGGAATCAATTACAAGAATAACACCATCTGTTACCTCTATACCTGCTAAAAACTCTCCCTGAAAGTCTAAAAAACCAGGAGTGTCAATAATCTCAAAATCCTCATTCTTATATTTAAAATGGGCACAGGAAAGATTTATTGAGATTTTCCTTTCAATTTCCTCTGGATCATAATCAAGAATTGAAGTTCCTTCAGAAGGTTTTCCAAGTTTTTGCACAACTTTTGCTTTATAAAGTATTGCCTCTGCAAGTTGTGTTTTACCACAACCACCATGCCCTGTAAATAAAACTACCCTCATTTTACCTCCATAAAATTATTTTTATTCTTTTTTTCTCCTTTTTTTAACTTCCTCCTTTATATATTCAATTATTTCATTTAAAGGGGTTCCTGGCCCAAAAACTTTTCCAACCCCAATTTTATAGAGTTCCTCTGCATCATCCTCTGGTATTATCCCACCACCTGTTAAAAGCACATCATCAAGCCCCTTTTCTTTCATTAGTTTCAAAATTTCTGGAAATATCGTCATATGAGCACCTGAAAGTATGCTTATACCTATAACATCAACATCCTCTTGAATTGCTGTTCTTATTACTGCTTCAGGTGTTTGGTGAAGTCCTGAATATATCACTTCAAAACCTGCATCCCTTAAAGCAGATGCTATCACCTTTGCTCCTCTATCATGTCCATCAAGTCCGACTTTTGCAATGAGTACCCTTATTTTTTCTTTCATTTTTTAATATAAATTTGGTGGTTCCTGCCAGGTTCCATAAACTTTTTTAAGTTCTTCAATTATTTCACCAAGTGTAACATGTGCTTTAACTGCTTCAATTGTATAAGGCATTAAATTATCGTTTCTTTCTGCTGCTTTTCTAAGTTCTTCAAGTTTATTTCTAACAAGAATATTATCTCTATTCTGTTTAAATTCCTTTACTTCCCTAATCTGCTCTTCTTCAATTTCAGGAGGTATCTTTAAAATTGGAATTGAAATCTTTTCATCCTCTATAAATTCGTTGACACCAACAACAATGTATTTCTTTTCTTCTACTGCCTTTTGAAATTCATAAGCTGACCTTGATATTTCTCTTTGTGGCCATCCCTTCTTAATTGCTTCAACCATTCCACCCATTTCTTCTATCTTTTTAAAAATTTTTTCAGCCTCCTCTTCCATTTTATTTGTTAAATATTCTATAAAATAAGAGCCAGCAAGAGGATCAATAACATCAGGAATATCAGTTTCATATGCAATAATTTGTTGTGTTCTTAATGCAATCTTTGCTGCTTTTTCAGTTGGTAATGCAAGTGCCTCATCCATTGAATTCGTATGAAGGCTTTGTGTGCCACCAAGAACTGCTGCAAGTGCCTCAATTGTTGTTCTTATTATATTATTTTCTGGTTGTTGAGCAGTCAAAGAACAACCTGCTGTTTGTGTATGAAATTTTAATCTCATAGATTCAGGTTTCTTTGCCCCGAATTTTTCTTTCATCCATCTTGCCCATATTCTTCTTGCAGCCCTGAATTTTGCTATTTCTTCAAAGAAGTTCATATGGGAATTAAAGAAAAAAGAGAGTGTTGGAGCAAATTCATCTACATCAAGTCCCCTTTCAATTGCATATTTTACATAAGTAAAACCATCCATCAAGGTAAATGCAAGTTCCTGGACACTTGTTGCTCCTGCCTCCCTTATATGATATCCGCTTATTGATATGGGATGCCATTTTGGGATATATCTTGAACAGAATTCAACAGTGTCAATTATAAGTTTTATTGATGGTTCAGGCGGGAAAATGAATTCCTTTTGAGCAATATATTCTTTTAATATATCATTTTGAATTGTCCCTCTTAATTTATAGAGTGGGACACCCTGTTTTTCTGCAACCGCAACATAAAAAGCAAGGAGTATGAAGGCAGTAGGATTTATAGTCATTGAAGTAGAGACCTTATCAAGAGGTATATTTTCAAAAAGTGTTTCCATATTCTCTAATGTGCATACTGCAACACCCTCCTTTCCGACCTCTCCCTTCGCTCTTGGGTGATCAGAATCATAACCCATAAGTGTTGGCATATCAAAGGCAATAGAAAGTCCTGTTTGTCCATGTTCAAGTAAAAATTTAAATCTCTTATTTGTCTCTCTTGCAGTTCCAAATCCTGAAAACATTCTCATTGTCCATAATTTCCCCCTATACATTGTTTCATATACACCCCTTGTAAAAGGAAATTCTCCTGGTTTCCCTAAATCTCTTTCATAACTCAAATTTTCAATATCTTTTGAAGTATAGTAAGGTTTTTCAAAATGGGTTATACTTCCAGGAAAACGCGAGTTTTTCTGAGATAACCTTTTTATTCTTTCTTCAAGGTCTTCAATTACCTCTCTTTTCTCAACTTCTATAGAAGAGTAGAAGTCTTGCCTGCAACTTTCCTTTTTGGTTTCCTTTTCATCCATTTTGCCCTCCTAAAAATTTTTTAATTATCTTATTCGCTGCTTCATGAGTAGAAAATTTTAAATTATATACATAATTTGCCATTTTTTCAATAAGGTCATCCTCGCTCATCTTTTCTATTATTTTTTCTTCTATCTTTGAGAAAATCAATTTCTTAATTCTTTCTTTTATTACCTCTTTTCTTCTCCTTTCAAATTTTTCTAAATTTTTTGCCTTACTGATAAACTCTTCAATTTTTTCTAAAAGCTCTGGAATTCCTTCACCTTTAAGACTATTTGTGAGTATAACTTGAGCTTCTTTTCCTGATAAATTGAATGCAAAGATTATATCCTTTTTAAGTTCCTCAGCGCCGGGTCTATCCGATTTATTTATAACTATTAAATCGCTTGTTTCAAGAATACCTGCTTTCATTGCCTGGATCCCATCTCCTGCTTCTGGTGAAAGAACGAGGATTGTGCAATCTGTTAAATAGGCAATCTCTATTTCCGATTGCCCTATACCTACAGTTTCTATGATTATATAGTCTTTTCCTGATGCATCAAGAATGTCAGCAGCATCAAGTGCAAATCTTGAAACCCCTTTACCTTCCCTTAATGCCATACTCCTTATAAAAACTCTGTTTTCAAGATTCAAATCGCTCATCCTTATCCTATCACCTAAAAGAGCCCCTCCTGAAAAAGGGGAAACAGGGTCAAGAGCAATTATTCCAATACTTTTATCTTTTTGAATTAAAAGGAGTGTTAATTTATCTATAAGTGTTGACTTACCTGCGCCAGGCGGACCTGTTATCCCAATTCTTATTGCTCTTCCTGTATATGGAAATATTTCTTTTAAAATATGAAGAGAATTTTCAGAATTTTTTTCAATTAAAGAAATGCATCTTGCAATTTCCTTTTCGTCTCCTTCCTTAATTTTCTCAATAGTCTTTTTCACAGATTTAATTATAATTTAAATTGACCTTTTAAATCAAATTCCATTAATATTATAAACTAAGGGCTGGGTTCGGGCGGTCGCAGGTAGTTTTACTACCTGAGGAAAGTCCGGACTCCGGAGGGCAGGGTGCTCCCTGAATAAGGGAGGCTTATAAGAGGTGACTCTTATAAGACGGATAGGGCCACAGAAACTATACCGCCCTGCTCAATGCAGGGTAAGGGTGAAACCGTGGGGTAAGAGCCCACGTTCTCTACTGGTGACGGTAGAGAAGGTGACCCCCACCCGGAGCAAGACAAATAGGGAGGATAAAGGGTGTTGCCCGCGCCCATAACTCCCGGGTAGTCGCGTAGATAGATGACCGCTAAAACAGAATCCGGCTTACGGAACCCAGCCTTTAATCAATTATAAATGCTATCTTCCCGCAGTCTCCTTTTTCCATTAACTCAAAAGCCTTTTCAAATTCTTCAAGTTTAAATTTATGGGTTAAAACAGGGGAAATATCAAGAATTCCTGAGTCAATCAAAGAACTTGTTTTACACCATGTAGAGTAAATCTTCCTTCCTGTTATTCCATAAATCTTTAAACCTTTCAAAACAACTAAATTGTTTAAATCAAATTTTACCTCATCTTTAAAAAGACCAAGTATTGAAACCCTTCCCCCAAAACTTACTGATTTTAGTCCATCTATTAAGGCGCTTTCACTCCCTGAAACTTCGCAAAAAACATCAACTCCATTTCCTTTTGTTATCTCCATTATTTTTTCATAGACTTTTTCCTTTAAAGGATTTATCACATAATCTGCACCCATTTCTTTTGCCTTTTTTATCCTGTATTCATTTATCTCAGTTGCAATAATTGGATAAGCACCTGAAACCTTTGCAATCCCTATTGATAGAAGTCCAAGCGGTCCACATCCTGTAATTAAAATACTTTTACCTGATACATCCTCTGATAAAACTGTATCAACTGCATTTCCAAGTGGCTCCTTCAAAGAGGCAATTTCAGGGGGCAGACTTTTATCGTTTATCCAACAATTTTGAGCAGGCACAGCAACATATTCTGCATAAGAACCATCCATATCAATTCCGAGAATCTTTAAATTTATACAAACCTCCTGTTTATTATTCTTACAGGCATAGCATTTTCCACATATTATATGAGTTTCAACAGATACAAAGTCACCGGGTTTTAAATCCTTTGCATTTTTACCTACTTCAACAATTTCTCCACTCATCTCATGCCCTACTATCCTTGGCAATTTTATCCTTTCACTTGACCACTTATCCCATTTGTATATATGAAGGTCTGTCCCACATATTGTTGACGCTTTAACTTTTATCAAAACTTCATTTTCACGGATTTTTGGAATTGGCGCATCTATTATTTCAAAACCCTTCTCGGGTTTAGTTTTTGCAATTGCCTTCATAACTCCTCCTTTAAATCAGGAAAAAAATTTCTTTATTAAATTTGAAATATACTCAACATCTTCTTCATTTAAATATGGATGGCAGGGTAAAGAAATAATTTCTTTTGAAACCCTTTCAGTTACGGGTAAATCCCATTTTTTTCCTTTATAAATTTTATAAGCATTTTGAAGATGACAGGGAATAGGGTAGTGGATACCAATTTCAACCCCATTTTTTCTCAAAAATTCAAAAAGTTTATCTCTATGAGGCGTTCTTATAACAAAATAGTGATACACATGTTTTACTCCTTCTTTTACTTCCTGAAATTTACAGGGGGTATCTTTTAAAAGTTTTCTATAAAGGTTTGCAATTTTTATCCTTTTTTCATTCCATTTATCAAGTTTTTTAAGTTTTAAATTTAAAACTGCTGCCTGGATTTCATCAAGCCTTGCATTAAATCCAAATCTTACACTTGAATATGAACTTACCTGACCATGGTTCCTTAAAAGTTTTAATTCTTCATATATTTTATCATCGTTTGTTGTTATCCCGCCTGCTTCGCCAAGCGCACCAAGATTTTTTGTATAGTAAAAACTAAAAGAGCCTATATCTCCAAGATTCCCTGTTTTTTTACCTTTATATTCTGCTCCATGGGCCTGTGCAGCATCTTCAACTATGTAAACCTTGTAATTTTTTTTGATTTCATAAATTTCTTCAATATCACAAACATTTCCAAATAAATGGACAGGTATAATAACTTTTGTCCTTTCACTCATTTTCTTTTTAATATCAGAAGGTGATATACAAAGGGTATTTTCATCAATATCTGTAAAAACAGGTTCTGCTCCTACCATCCATACCGCCTCAAGTGTTGCAATAAAAGTGAATGATGGAATTATTATTTCATCTCCTTCACCAGCTCCAATTGCTCTTAAACTAAGGTGAAGCGCATCTGTCCCTGATGAAACCCCTAAAGCGTATTTTACTCCGCAGTAGCGAGCAAAATTTTTTTCAAACTCTCTAACATTTTCCCCGAGAAAAAGTTGCATTTTTTCAAATATCTTCTCCCATTCCTTTTTTAATTCTTTCTCAATCTCAAGATAAGGAGACCTTAAATCAACAAGTTTTATTTTCTTCATAGAGTACTATTATAAAATAAAAATATAGGCAAAACCAAAGTTTATTTTCAAAACTTTAAAATTTTTAAATAGATAAATCTTATAATAAAAAAATCTGGCAAACCAAGTTCAAGAATGAGTATCTTACCATTTTTTTTAAAACTTTTCAGGATTTATATTTCTATATAAAAATGCTGAAGCAACAAAATCAAATTTATTACTTTTTTAACTTTTTTATTTTTTAAAATAAACTCTGTAAATTCACCTTTCCCACATCCTGCATCTAAAACAACCCCCTTTAAAATTTTTGATGCTTTGAATCTAAAGTATTTCTCAAAACCAAAACTTGCAAAAAAGTTGAAATAATCGTAAATTTTACAAATCTTTTTAAATCTTTCCATCAGAGTTTTTTATATTAATATTAATTGATTTTCTTTTAAAAATGGTATATAATTAAAATATAAACATTATGAAATTTTTAATAATTATTTTTTTATTCTTCATGGCTTCCTGTAAAAAACCTCCTGAACCTCAAAAAGAAAAGGAATTCAAGTTTATCCTTGAATATCCATTAAAAGGATATACACAGGGTCTTTTCTTAAAAGACTCTTTATTATTTGTTGCAGATGGACAGGGAGGACTTGTCATTTTAAATATCTCCTATCTTCCTGATTCAATTAGATTTCTTTCACAAGAAGAAACAGGATACAATGCAAAAAGTGTTTGTGTAAAGGATTCCTTTGCCTTTTTGGGTTTTGATGACATAAATAGAAAGGGGATATGGGCTTACGATATAAAGGATTTAAAAAATCCAAGATTTATAACAAGTGATGAAGGGCTTGCATATGCCTATGACCTTTCAATTCCTCCTCAGGATACCCATTATCTTTATGTAGCATCAGGTTATTTTTATTATATTGAAGATCTATCAGGACTTCCTTATTATCTTTCATTTGCAAAAAGGTATCATCCACCAGGAAAAGTAAGGGGAATATTTTCCGATGAAAATTATGTATATCTTGCCTGTGAACAAATGGGAGTTGTGATATTCCCTTCCCTTATTCCAGATGTTCCAGATTCAGAAGCGATGGTTTCATGGATAGATACACCAAATAATGCAAGAGATTTATTTGTAAAAGATAATAAAGTATTTGTTGCTGATGGATATGGTGGTCTTGTTATAATTGATATAAGTGACATAAAAAATCCTTTCATTATCTCAAAAATTTCACTCCCTGGATATTCTCAAAAGGTTAAAATTTCAGAAAATATTGCTTATATTGCCTGTGGAAGCGGAGGCATTATAGGAGTTGATGTTAAAAATATAAATAAGCCAGAAATTTACGCAGTATATCACGCATCTTATGCTTATGATGTTGATGTAAACGAAAATTATATTTTTGTTGCAGATAGAGATAGAGGGATTATTGTTTTATCAAAGGAGGCAGAATGAGTATTTTTATTATCTTTTTAATTTTAGCGAATTCAAAATTTCTATCTTTTAAAAAAGAATATGCCCCTTACGGTGAATATATTGGTAAATTGAGGGATATATATGTTTTTCTTGAAGAAAAAGAAAAAGAAAATTTAATTTTTGATGAAAAAATAGTTCCTCTTTCCCTTTATCCCTTTTATAAAAAAATGGGTATGATAAATGCAAAACCAAAGGCACAGGGTTTTTTAATCATAACAAATTCAAATTTTCTCTCTTATATGAACGATTTTATATTATGGAAAAAAATGTGTGGTTATAAAGTTTATACAGAAATAATTACAGGAGGTGAACCTCCTCAGGTGATAAAGAATATAATCATTTCCCATTACCAAAACGATTCTATAAAACCAGAATATGTTTTACTTGTTGGAGATGTTGATTTAATATCGCCTTTTTACGGCTCTCCATGGGCAATAACAGATAATAAATTTGTAACAATTGATGAAGATTATATTCCTGATATTTTGATTGGAAGAATAAGTGTGTCAAATGCAGGGGAATTATTAACATATTTATCAAAAGTTTTGAATTATGAAAAAAATCCTTATGTTTCTGATACATTATGGTTTAAAAGGGCTCTTTTTATAGGTGCTCGCTACCCTCAGAATGTATGGACACCAAAAAAGGTTAAAAAATGGATAAGGGAATTTTTATTGAAGAAAAATTATTTAAGAGAAGTGGATACAGTTTTTTATCCACCAACATCAAATGGCGTTCCACCTATCACTTCTTCTTGTAACAATGGAGTTTTATTCATAAATTATAGGGGAGGTGATGCAGAATCAAAGAGATGGATTTACCCTTTGTTTACATATTTAGATGTTGATAGTCTTTCAAATGGATATAAACTTCCAATAATAACAAGTTTTGTTTGCTTAACAGGTGCATTCCATGACAATGCACCAATGTGCCTTGGTGAGAAATGGATAAGAGCAGGAACTAGTTCAAATCCAAAAGGAGGGATAATATTCATAGGAACAGGTTCAGGTGGAACACATACTAAAGAAAACAATGCTCTTGACGAACTGTTTTACAAAAGTTATGCAGAAGAATATTTCCCTTCGATTTCTTCTCTTTTGCTCAATGCAAAATTGAATTTAATTTCTCATCTTCCAAATCAACCTGACCCTGATTCAGGAATCGGTTTTTACTTTCATACATACAATATATTAGGAGACCCTTCTTTAATTTTATATAAAGGAGTTCCAAAGAATGTAGAAGTGAGTTTGCCTTCTTCTTTACCTATTGGTTCATCATCTATAAATGTTAATGTTAAAAGGAATGGTATTCCTTTAAAAGATGTATGGGTGAGTGCCTATAAGGATAATGAGGCAAGAGATTTTTCATTAACTGACTCAAATGGAGATGCCTTTTTAAATTTTAAGCCCTTAACCTCAGGAAACCTTTATATAACAGTTAGAGGCTTTGATGTTTATCCAGAGATTATAAGTGTTCCTGTTTCAGGTACAGGTTATCATATAGGGATAGAGAATTTTTCCTTCTCGGATTCTATTGGCCACAGCGATTCACTTTTAACACCTTCTGAAATTGTAAAATTAAATGTTTCATTTAAAAATTATGGTTCACAAAATGTTGACAATGTGATTGCAAAATTATCCTCAAATGACAGTTTTATAAATTTAATTGATACCATAAAATCGCTTGGAAATTTTATTTCAGGAGAGATAAAAAATGCTTCATTTAAATTTGGCATTTTACCCTCCTGTACTTCCTCTCATAAAATAAATCTAAAATTAAATATCACTTCAAATCAAGGGAACTGGCTCCATTATATAAATTCCAAAGTTTATGCTCCAAAATTTAAAATTGATAGTGTTTATGTAATTGATGAAGATTTTTATCCTGAGCCCGGTGATACAGAATATCTTGTTTTGAACTTAAAGAATACTGGTAATTTTAAAGGTGTGAATATTAATGCAATTTTAAGAACACAAAGTCAAAAAATAACAGTTTTGGATTCAATTTCTAATTTTGGAACTATAAATCCTGATTCTATCTCGTCAAATTATGGGAATCCCTTTATTATAAAAATATCTCAGAATGCCTTCCCGGGCGAAGAAATACCCTTTGAAATTTTCTGGAATACACAAAATGAAGGAAACGGAAAGAGTTATTTCAATTTAAAGATATGTGCACCAAATCCATTAAACGCAACAGGACCTTCAAAATATGGATATTATGTTCTTGATGACGGGGATAGTTTGTTTTTAAATAAACCGGATTTTTCATGGATAGAAATTGACCCAGCCTTTGGAGGAAATGGAACTCAATTAAATATGAAAAATGACACAATTAAAATTATTTATTTACCTTTTGATTTCAAATACTTTGGAAATAATTATAATAAAATTTCTGTTTCTGATAATGGATATATAATCTTTGGAGAATTTTATGTTTCAGACCCCTATAACTGGCCGATTCCTGCGAAAACACTTCCTGATGGTTTTGTTGCACCATTCTGGGATGACCTTGATCCAGAAATAAGTGATTCAAGCAGGGATATTTTTATATACAATGATGTTCAGAACCATTTATTTATAATAGAATGGAGCAGACTCCAGCATATACACGATTATCAAGCTCATTTGCCAGGCGACCTTGTTTCATTTGAGATAATCTTATATGACCCAATTTATTATCCAACACAAACAGGTGATGGTATTATAAAAATTCAGTATTTAAAAATTAGAGATGATGATTCAATACACAATTATTCAACAATAGGTTTTGAATCTCCTGATGGTTATGATGGGATAAAACTTTCTTTTAATAAGAAAAGGGGAAATGGAATCCCGGAAATAAAAGATGGAAGAGCCCTTCTTATAACCACCCAAGAACCTGAGACAAGCATTAAAGAAAATAGAAAAGAATTTGAAAAATTAATTTTTGTTCCTTCAATCATAAGGAATTACTATGATTTAAACCTTCCAGAAAATTTCAAAGTAAAAATAATTGATGTGGCAGGAAGAAAAATTTTTGAAAGTAAAAAAAATATAAAATTTTTAAAGATTGATAGGAAAATTTTAAGGAAAAGCGGAATATTTTATTTGATTTTTGGAGAAAAAGATTTTATAATTAAAAAAATTATTTATTTTAAATAAAGGAGGTAAGTATGAAAAAATTATTTATAATCTTGATGTTATCTAAAATTCTTTTTACCCAGATAAATGGTGCAAAATATTTAATTATAACCCATGACAATTTTTATAATCAGGCACTTACCCTTGCAAAGTGGAAGCATAAAAAAGGAATTCCTTCTAAGGTTGTTAAATTATCAGAAATAGGAAGTACCTATACCGCGATAAAGAATTATATAGTTAATGCATATAATTCCTGGCAAATAAAGCCAGAATATGTTTTAATTTTTGGAGCAGTAGAATATGTTCCAACCCATCCTTATGATGGATACAGCCCATACTATCAGGGGCATGACCATTACTATTCAGATATAACAGGAAATGCTCTTCCTGAAATAGCAGTTGGTCGCCTGCCCTGTTTAAATACTTCCCAGGCTGAAATGATGGTTCAAAAGATTCTTTCTTTTGAAAAAAATGTTCTTTTGACTCCTGACTGGTATATAAGGGGAACAACAATTGTAAGGAGGGATTATGATCCTGATGACCAGATTTATTTTGCTGATACAAGAATGATCAGGAATTTTTGGATCCAGTATGGTTACACAAAAATAGATAGTTTAAGGGATGATCAGGGGCATAATGTTCAAACTGTTATAAATTGTGTGAATGAAGGAAGGGAATTTGTAGTTTATAGGGGTAGAGGTGTTGAGAATTGGTATGAGCCGTTTGATGTAAATCCTTATAATACTTCAAATAACAAAAAGCTTCCAATTGTTGTAAGTGGAACATGTCAGACAATTGCGATGTCAACAGGTTATGAATATGCAGGTGAGTCATGGCTAAGGGCAGGAGATATATCAAATTTAAAAGGGGCTGTTGCATTTCTTGGGACAACAACAATTGTTATGAGTGGTGCATATTTAAGGAGTGCCTTTGTAAGAGGGTTTTTTAAGAAGATTTATGTTGACTCGGTGTTCCTTCTTGGAGAGGCATTAAAAGCGGGTAAGAAGCAGGTTTATGATTCAACAGGTGATATAAGTGAAGTAAGGTCATGGCAACTCCTTGGAGACCCTGAACTTCCAATATGGACAAAAGCACCTAAATCTTTTTTTGTAAGTTATCAAAATCCAATTCAAACACCTACACAATTTGAAGTAAATGTAAAACAATCAAATACCCTTTTACCTGTTTATAAAGCAAGGGTATGTATAAGTCATAAAAATGATTTAATATATCTTATTGGAGAAACT
Source organism: Caldifarciminota bacterium (assembly GCA_965649125.1). GTDB lineage: Bacteria > Hydrothermota > Hydrothermia > Hydrothermales > Hydrothermaceae > JBDRZD01. The sequence continues at coordinate 29,805 of CBFGJO010000017.1, forward strand.
GACCAAAATGGGAAAGTAGTGTTTGATATTCCCGATCTTTCTCCCTGCACCTTATATTTAACGGTTACAAAGTTTAATTATCTCCCATGGGAAGGTGAAGTCTATGTTACACAAATTCAGGGTCCCTATATAGCTTATTATGGTCATATTATATTTGATGAAAATGGTGACGGAAAAATAAACCCAGGAGAAAATATTAATCTCGGTATAGGAATAAAAAATACAGGTACACAGGTTGCAAACTCTGTAAATGGAAAAGCAAGAATAAACTCAGAATTCGTAAATTTGATTGATTCAACAGCCTATTTTGGAGATGTAATGCCTAATAGTGTAAAATGGGATTCCTCGGCTTTTTCCTTTTATGTATCACCCTCCTGCACAAACGGATACGAGATCTCTTTAAATATGATTTTTTATGATGCAAGCGGTGATACCTGGAATTACAATTTAAATTTAACTGTAAGTGCTGTTTACCTTGGGATAATAAGAGATTCCGTTTCTGATGAAATACCTGTGGGTAACGGAAATAACTTCTGGGAACCAGGTGAGACTGTTAAGTTTTTCCTATTTATAAAAAATTTTGGAACGCAAAATGCAAACAATGTAAAAGTAACTTTAAGGTCCTTTTCTCCTTTACTTTATGTGATTGATTCTACTGCCTGTTATGGAGAGATAAAGGCAGAATCTACAAAAGTTAATATTAATGACCCATTTTTAATTAGATCTACTTTAAATGTTTCATGTTATGAAGAATTTCCCTGTTCATTAAAAGTAGAAGTTGATTCTTCTTATTATAAGAAACCATACACAATTAAAATGGGGAGTCCTCCAGGAACAATCCTTTATACATTTCAACTTCCTTCCCCAATGCCTTCTGATGGATGGATAACAGGGATTGCCTTTGATGGTTCAGGCTTATGGATAGCAGATTATGATTATCCCTACATATATAAAGTTAATCCCTTTAATGGTGGTTACATAACATCAATTCCAGCACCAGGTGGAACAAATGTTTATGAATTAAGCTTTGATCCGCAAACTCAAACATTATGGGTTAATAACAGGGGTACAGATTTTATTTATAGAATAAATCTAAATGGACAGATAATTCAGCAGTTTCCTGCACCTGCACAGGATGCAGCGGGTTTATGTTTTGATGGAAATTATTTGTGGATAAGCGAATACAGCACAAATACGATTTACAAAGTTAACCCAGCAAATGGAAACATAATCGGGACATACTCTTTACCTTATCCAGGTGGGGGAGTAAGGGCAATTTGTCTGGATAAAATTGGACAAAATAGTGGAACACTTATAAATGTTAGAATATTTTTAACGCAGAATAATTTTGATAGTGCCTATGTTTATGAATGGGATAGAGTAAGTTATTCACCAACAGGTAAAAAATTTAAATTAAATATGAATATAAGGGGAATTGAATTTGTTCCACAAAATGGAGATTATTGGATTGCACAGCCACGTTCATCAGAGAGGGGATATATTCACAGAGTAAGGGGGTTTAACTGTTATTCTGTTGAGG
>CBFGJO010000018.1:0-30619 GCA_965649125.1 Caldifarciminota bacterium
CTATTCCTTTATATCTATCATTTTTTGTAAGTCTTGATACAGAAAGAATTATTTTACCTTCTGGCAAATCTTCAGAAGTGTCTATTTCTTCATTCATACTTATATAAGTGGGTAAAATAAAATAAGTTTTTTTATTTAAAAATTTATTGTATTCTAAAAATTTTTCTTTTGTGTAATTGCTAACAGAGATAAAAGCATCAATAAATTTTAAAAAAAATTTTTCAAAAAAATTTAATTTTCTCCAGCTTTCTACTCCATGCAGGATTAAAAATGTTTTTGAAAAAGGATTTAAAATCCTTGTAAAAAATGCTAAGGGTAAAAAATTTAAGTGCCCAATAATTATTTTTTTTGATTTAATGGAATACAGGATTGAAAAAATAAAGAATTTTATCTTACTTTTCTTAAATCCTTTAAATTTTAAATTGTTCTTTTTAAAAGAAATATCATCATTTAAACTGAAAGCAATCGCTTTGTATTTTTCTTTAATAAAAAAATTTAATAAATTTTCATTGTATTTTTGTATTCCTCCAATTTTATAAACTTCTGGTAAAATCAATGTAATCATAATAATTTATTCATTTTTAAATAATGATTCAAAATAGCGATTGCCCATATTCTTGACCAATGGAGTGTGCCATTTTTAAATTCCTTCCATAATTTTTCAATTTCCTTTTTATCAAAGAAACTGTTTATATCAAAAATGCCTTCCTTTAAAAAATCATTTAAATCACCTTTTATCCATTTCTCAATAGGAAAGAAAAAACCTTTCTTTTTTCTTTTAATTATTTCAGAAGGTAAATAATCATGCATAATATCTTTTAAAATTTTTTTACCAGTTTTATATTCAGGTGGAATTGAAAAGGCAAATTCTATAAGTTTATCATCTAATAAAGGCACTCTTACCTCTAAAGAATTGCACATACTGAAATTATCGGTATCTCTTAAAATCTGGCTATGCATATATGTTTTAAGTTCTAAAAGGGAAATTTTATTTATTAAATTTTCTTTTAAAAATTCTTCATCTTGAATAATTTTATTTATATAAATTAAAGGGTCAAAAGAAACTTTTTTATCCTTCAAGAGTCTTTTTATTTTAAATGGGGGATAAAGAGCCCTTATTGAAAAAAATGCAGCTTCAAGACATGGATTTGAAATAAAATAATTCAATTTATCCTTTTTATCTTCTCTTAAAAAATTTGATAATATTTTCAAAAATATCCTTTTATTTTTTAATTTTAAAATTTTTGGAATTCCAAAAAAAGAAGGATAACCTCCGAAAAGTTCATCCCCACCAATTCCAGAAAGACAAACTTTAATTCCATTTTCCCTTGCAATTTTTGAAAGAAAATATGTATTGAATCCATCAATTGTTGGTATATCCATAAATTTTAAAAATCTTTCAATTTCATTTTTCATATCAAAAGAAGTGGTTAAATATTCAAAGTGTTCTGTTTCAAATTTTTTTGAGATAATCCTTGAAAATTCTCTTTCATCAAATTCTTTTTCATTAAATATTATTGAAAATGTTTTCAAACTCTTTTCATTATTCTTTCTTGCAAAATAAACTAAAATAGAAGAATCAAGACCACCCGAAAGGAAGACCCCGAGAGGAACATCTGAAACAAGATTCATTTTTATACTTTCATCTAAAATATTATATAAACTCTCTTTCAATTCTTCATAATTTTTTGATAAATTTCTATCTCCTTTTAAAAAGAAGTATTTTTTTATTTCAATTTTACCATCTTTTAAAACAAGATAAGAGGAGGGTTCTAAAATTTTTAAATCTTCAAATATTGTATAGGGAAAAGGAATATAACCAAAACTTAAAAATGCTTCAATTGCTTTAATATCAAGTTTTTTAATAAAATCAAAATTTTCAAAAATTGGTTTTATCTCTGATGAAAAAATTAAAAAATCTTTATGAGTGTAATAATAAACTGGTTTAGCGCCAATTCTATCCCTTGCAATAAAGAGTTTTTTTTCTTTTTCATCCCATATCGCAAAAGAAAAAATACCCCTTACTTTTTTAACACAATCCACACCTTCTTCCTCATATAAATGGACTAAAACCTCTGTATCTGAATTTGATTTAAAATTGTATCCTTTTAATAAAAGTTCTTCCTTTAATTCCTTAAAGTTATAAATTTCACCATTATATGTTATCCATAAATTTCCATTTTCATTACTCATTGGTTGATGAGCATTTTTTGAAAGATCAATTATTGAAAGCCTTGTATTCAAAAGACATACCTTTTTATCCTCTGAAATATAAAAACCGCTATCATCAGGTCCTCTGTGTAAAAGAAATTTCTTAATATTATAAATTGTATCTTCACTTATCTTTTTATCAAATGAAACTATACCTGCTATTCCACACATTTTTTATAATATTTTGAATAATACCTGTGATATTTATAGTAGTAATACCCACCTTTTTTAAATGGAACACAATTGAATACAACCCCTAATAAATTTGCACCTGAATTTTTAAGTGCTTCAATTTCTTCTTCAAGGGTATCAAAATTTGTATAAGAATATCGCGCAACAATTATAACCCCATCTACTTTTGATGCAATGTACATACTTTCAGAAAATAAAAGTATTGGAAGACCATCAATTAAAATATAGTCAAAATCACTCTTTAATTTATCTAATAGTTCTTCAAATTTTTTTGATTCTAAATACAAAATAATATTTGGTGGCACCTTTCCCGCTTTCATTATATAAAGATTTTCATCAACCCTTTCTAATATTTGAGATAATGTTGCATTATCATTTAAATATTCAAACATACCTTTTTCCTCTTTTAAACCAAAAATTCTGCCTAAATCTGCGCCTTTTTTTCTAAAGTCAGAATCAATTATAAGAACCTTTTTGCCCAAGCAGGAAATAAGAGCACCTAAATTTGAGGTTATAAATGTTTTTCCTTCTGAGGCAATTCCTGATGTTATATAAATTAATTTATATTTTTTCTCAGGAGAGGCATAACTTATATTAAAATAAAGTTTTTTGAAATACTCATAAGATAATTCATCTTGAATAATTTTTAAGGAATCTTCTTTTTTATAACTGCAAGGGATAATGCCAAATAAAGGTAACTTATTTTTTAAAACTTCAACATCTTTTATCCTTTGGTCAAAATATTCAAGTAAAAATACAGATAAGATTGAAATAAAGATTGAAATAAAGAAGGAAAAGAGGAGTATTAATGAAGTATTTCTTTTATTCACAGGAACATTTGAAACAATTGGAGAATTCACTATTTTAAATTCAGGTGTTATACCTGCCTCCTGTATTCTCACTTCTTCAAGTTTTTCTGCAAAAAAAGAGTATAGTTTTTCAGTTCTCTCCCTTTCCCTTTCAAGTTTAGCAAGGAAAATTTCACTCTGTGGAATCTCCTTTAACTTTTTTTGAAAACCTCTTATCTGGTCCTCTATCCCTTTTTTTTCATTTTTCATTGACTCTATTCTCTTTGTAATCTCTTCTTTCATCCCTTCTTTAATCGCAGATAATTTTGAAGATATCTCTTTAAGTTTTGGATGTTCTATTGAATACTCCTTTTTATAAGCCTTATATTCTGTTTCTGAATCAATTAAATTTGTATAATATTTTTCAAGAATTGGGTCATCCAGAATCACGAATAAAAAATCAGAAATTGTATCACTTATAATCTCTTTCTTTAAAATCTTTTCCTTAATTTCAGAAAGCATCTTTTCCTTAATCTCAATTTCTTCTTTTTTTGATTCAAGTTCTGAAAGTTTTGATATAAGGCTTTGTGTCCTTACCCTAAGATCTGTTACCTTTTGTTTCTCTTTAAAATTCCTTATTTCATTTTCAATTGAATCAAGTTTTGAAGAATAAAGGGAAAGCTGAGATTCTATAAATTTTCTGGATTGAACATATTTTTTACTCTTTTCCAGAATATCCTGCTTTATAAGGAATTCTGAAAGACATTTTGCTATTTTCAAGGCATCCTCAGGATTTCCCCAGTATAAATTAATTCTTGCAACTCCCAAAATATTTATAGAAGGAAGAATTTCTCCTGCATTCACAAGAGTTTTTGAAATAACTTCTCCTGAATATGGAATTCCTGAAAAAGTTTCCCTTTCTAATTTACTCATTTCAAGAACCTTAATATTTATTGAATTTCTTATCGCGAGCGCAATCCTTGAAGGTGAATAAAATGTTATCCTTAAATGCTTATGTCTTGTATTATTTTTATAAATTTTAAAATCAACATATTCTAAATCAAAATACTCCCCTATTTTTCCTACCCCTATAACTTTTCCATCATTTTCTTTTACTTCAAAATTTTCAGGACTATTAAAACTTATTATAAAAGGACCTAAATTTCCATCATAATCTTTTTTTATCCTTGAATCAATCTTTATATCTTCCCCATTTTCAATTTTTAAATAAAGATCAAAAGAATCTGCTATTTTCTTTAAAAGTTCTGTATTCATAACATTTGATATCACTCTCTGAATACCACCAGCAACCTGATAGAAAGAAGAAACATTTCTTTCTCCAAAAAATTCTTCTGAAATTCTTTCTCTTGAAATTCCTATTTCAAATGTTGCTCTATAAATTGGAACATAACTTTTTCTAAAATGGTATATTAAAAGAAGAATAAAAAGTATTAGAGATAAAAAAATTAATAAATTTAATCTTCTAAAAATTAAATTAAGAAAATATTTTAAAGTGAAAACCCCTTCTTTTCCCATTAAATTCTATTTTCCCAAAAGCTTCAAACTTTTCTCAGTTTTTTCAAGGTATTCCTTTGCCTTTGTATTGTTAGGATCAATTGCAAGAACTTTTTCTAAAATTTCTTTTGCCTTTTTATAATTTTTGTTATTGTATTCTGAAATTGCTTGATTTAACATCTTTTCTATATCTTCTTTTGTATATGCAGGTTTTTCTACCTTCTTTTCCTCTCGTTTTTTCTCAACTTTCGGTTTTGCAATTTTTTCTGAAAGTTCCTTTATCTTTTCATTAGCTTCCTTATTTTCAGGATCAAGTTTTAGAACTTCTTGCCATGAAGCTATTGCCTTTTGATAATCACCTGTTTTTTCGTATTCTATTGCCCTTGCCCTTGCAACTTCTATTTTTTGCTTCCAGTTATTAATAAAGGCTTCATATTCATTTTTTAGACCAGGATATTCTGGAAGAATATTTAAAGCATTTTCATAATTTATTTTTGCCTCAACATAATTTCCCATTTTTAGATATTCTTTTGCATTCTTAATGTATCTCTCTACAATTTCTTTCTTCAAAACTAAAGGAGTTAAATAAATTGTTGCCTCTAAGGTTGCTTTTTCTTTTGTCACATTCAGTTGCACTTTTAACTTCTTATATCCTTCTTTTTCTATTCCAACAGAATATTTACCCGGCATCACTTCATATCCTGCAATTCCTTTTTCATTTGTATAAATTGGAGGTAATTTTGTCTCTAAAAATACTATTTTAACACCTTTTAGAGGAATCTTCATCTCTTTATCATAAACTCCAAATTTCACATAAACAGGGACAGGTTTTTCTGGAACAATGCCTGAATTTATACTTAAACTTGCTGTAAGGCGTGGAGAAAGTGGATATGTTGAAGAGCCCCATAAAATATGCTCTAATTTGTTTGTCTGTATTGTGAATTGAAACATTTCCCTTTCAAATCTTATACCAAAATTGAAATCCCTCCCATCTGCTTCAAGGATGGCTGATAAGAATTTTGTAATATAAAATTTAATACCACCAAATATTCCAAAAGTATAATCATGATAATCCTTTGAGAATATGTCAACATTCAAGTATTTACTTCTTGGACCATATCCTATAAATTCTCCTCTACCTATCCCTGCATTTAGAAGAAATCTTTCCCCAATTTTCTTTGTAGAAACTAAATAAAAAGAAAGAATTTCAGGATTTCTATGTTCATAATTTTCATCTTTAAATCCGCCTTCTGGAGGTTCACCACCTGCTGGATTTATGTATTTTTTATATGTTATATTTCTTATTCCAATTGAAATAGCAGGAATGTTTCCTATCTCATCCATTATTTTATAAGAAAAATCAAGACCTATTTCCCTTAAAGTGTATATCTTTGCACCTAAAAGATATTTTCCTCCAAAAGCACCCTGAATAAATAAATCAAAGTCAAATGGATGGGGTTCAAACTCTTCTTCAACATTTCTTAAAGCAAAAGAAGTTATAAATCCACCTTCCCAGAAAGAAGGAGATTTTGGAAAATAGGCGGTTGGTGTTTCAAGAAGAGTATTTGAACTTATAAGTTGTGCCAACAAAAATATTATTAAATTATTCATTTTACCTCCTTTTTAAGTTTAATATTTTAAAAAAAATGGGAAAAATTGTCAATCATCTTTAAATTTTAAAATCCTGAACCTTTGTTTTTTTTCTGCTATAATTTCAACAAAGTAAATTCCACATTTAAAGTTTTTTAATAAATCAAATTTATAAATACCTGGTAAAAGAAAATATTTTTTATAAAAAATTTCCCTTCCTACTACATCAAAAATTTTTATTTCAATCTCTTTCTTTTTTGAAATAGATAAAATTAAATTACTTCCATAAATTTTTACAGAGTAAGGAATCTCTTTTTCTTCTACATTTACATATCTTATTATAATTTGGGGCAAATAAGAAGGATTTCCAAAAATATCCTTTATTGAAATTGAATCCGGGTAAATTGTATCTTGCGCTGAAACACTTGGATAACCACCATTTCCTGATGGATGAATGTACAGGATTGAATCTGAAAGCCATTCTATTTTTTGAACCTCTCCAAGCCCTGAAAGCCATGAATGGTTATTTGAGAGTTTTAAAACAAGGTCAAGATTTGAGGAATTTAAAATCGGTCTATTTGTCTTTTCATCAAATTTTAAAATAAAATGGTCATAAGGGGAATTTGGTGAATTTCCATAAGGAGGATAATCAAAAAATTTTGCTTCATAAATAAAAGGTGATTTTAAATCATAAGAACCCGTAAGATAAACTATGGTATCGCAAACATTTCCGTTTAAATCCTTTACTTTTGTATGAATATGAACAGAATCATAAGGAGAAAAAGAAGGTAAACCATTTCCTGAAAATGTTATTGTAAGTAAAGATTCATTTTCCCATATTATTTCATCTATTAAAACATTTTGATTTTCCCATGATTTTCCAATTAAGTCAAAATAAATTTCAAGGCTTTCGGGTGATAAATAAGGTGCATTTGTTTTCTCTGAAAATTTAAAATAAAGGGTATCATCATAATCTATTCCATTCCCTTTTATAATTCCATCAGATAAGATTGCAAAAACTTTTGGTGGATAAATATCATCATATGAACCTGAAATTATAAATTCTCCGGTTCCTTTATTACCAAAAATATCCTTCACATTTTCAGAAAGTTTTAATGTATCACCTGGAAATGGAATATCAGGTCTTGGATTCCCCATAAATATTAAAAGTGTCTCCCTTTCTCCTTTCCATATAACTGAATCAAATGGTGCAAAATGATGATTGTTTGATAGAATAAAAAGGGAATCTATATTTTCCTGGGTTATTATCAAATTTGTGTCTATCTTTTCAGAAAAAACAATTTCTATATAATCATCCTTTTCATAACCATTCTGCTGCTTTCCTCCATCTTTTGCCTTTGCAGAAACTATATAAGGACCTATTGTATCTATTTCATATTCTATTTTTATTTCATCAAAATAAGGTCTTATAGCAATTGTATCATTTAAATATAATTCTATCCTGTATTGAATATATCTTTGTCCATTTTTACAGGAAGGATAATTTATTATTGAATCACCTGAATTTATAGGTAAACATTCTTCCCATGGGGTTGCTGTGCTCATATCATTTAAACTATCAGTTCTTACCTTCACTTTAACTAAAGAAGATTGTGTGATAGAATCGCTAAAGAAGATTCTTCCCCATTTAATTCCACCATTAATACTTTCAGGTAGTGCTTCAAAAACTGATGATTCAAGATAGGAAAAATTTGACCAGTAATTTTTATAAACAAAAGGGGAATCGGTTCTTACACTTACAAACACTTCATAATTATCTGTTTCAACAATACTATTTGCCTTTTTATTTTGAGGAAAAATAAAAATTGTATCCCATTTTTCTCCATATTTAAATGATTTAAGAACATATTTTTCATCAAGGATTAAAAATAAACCTGAATTACCAGCGTAAATATCTGTTAAAGGATAACCAAAATCAATCCATAGAGAATCTGGAAATTTTATTCCTCCTGAAAATGAGCGAAAAAGTTTTGAAGAAGATTCTGAAATTCCATAAATTATAGAATCTTTATCCTCGCATAATTTTTTAACATAAGAGCCTTCAAGTGTATCAGCAAGTTGTATAAAATCTGCTATATTTTCATTTAAGGCATAGTGGAGATAAATTTTTATAAAAGCTAAAAGGGTATTATTTTTCGTTTTAAAGACATAAGAATAATGAACTCCAGGAGGAGGGAGTGAAATAGTGGAAAAAGGTCCTTGTATATATGAAGAATATGAAATTCCGCCTCCATAAAGTGAGAGATAGTATCTATAAGAATATGTTGAAAAAATGAGATTTGTGACATTATACCATCCCGGGTCTTTATAAGCCCAGTTAAAAGTATCAATTAAAGTATAGTAATATCTTGCTCCCCATGGAGATTGCCCATAAACAAAATAATAATTATCACTTTTACCCATTTGATCAGGATTTAAATATTGAGTATCAAAAATAAGTATTAAATTTCCATTTTTTAAATTGTATCTAAAAATTTTGCCTTTATCATCAAAATATCCTATTATGTATAGTAAACTGTCCTCATCCTTAAAAAAATTTAATGATTTTACTGCTCCTACTCCATAATTTGTTAAATCAATTTTTTTATAAAATCCACCTATACCAGGTTTCAATTTACCTTCTGGTGACCTTACATCCACTTTATATCCCTTTAAATATTTTAATGAGTCCTGCCATAAAAATTGCCCATCCCCTTTTTCCCAGTTTGTCTGTATCCAGTACAAAGAAAAAATTAAAATTTTTAAAATCATGTTCCCAATTTATAAATTTTTTCTGATTTTATATTTTTAAACAAATTTCTTGCATCAAATATAATTTTAGAGTTCTTTAAAATATTTTCAGGATTAAAAACTGAATGATCTGTAAGTATTATTGAAATATCATATTTTTTCATATCACCTGGATTCATTTTTAAAGATTTTAAAACTTTATTTTTTACATTTATTTCCGGAATATAAGGGTCTATATAAGAAATCTTTTTTACTTTATCAAAAAGTATTTCAATCACCTTTAGAGCAGGTGAGTGCCTTACATCACCAACATCTTTTTTAAAAGCAACACCAAAAACAAGAACTTTTGCATTCTTTGGCAAAATACCATTTTCATTTAAAACCTGTAAAATCCTGTTTGCAGTATGATAGGGCATCAATTCATTTATCCTTGCTGCAAGATTTATAAATTCAAGAGGCATATCGTATTCCCATGCTTTATAAGAAAGATAATAAGGGTCAATTGGAATACAATGTCCTCCAACACCCGGTCCTGGATAAAATGGCATAAAACCAAAGGGCTTTGTACTTGCAGCCTCAATAACTTCCCATATATCAATTTTCATCCTTTCACATAAAAGGGCAATCTCATTAACAAGAGCAATATTTATATTTCTAAATATATTCTCAAGGAGTTTTGTCATTTCAGCAACCTTAGGGGATGAAACAGGAAAAACTTTGTTTGTTATATTTGAATATATTTCTTTTATAAGTTCGCAAGATTTTTTGCTAACCCCTGAGACAACAGCAGGGGTATTATCTATTCTGAAAACCTTATCTCCTGGATTCACCCTTTCAGGAACAAATCCAAGATAAAAATTTTTGCCTTCTTTAAATTTTTCGTCTTCTAAAATTTTTAATAAAACTTTTTCTGTTGTTTCTGGAAATGTAGTGCTCTTTAAAATTATTATCTGACCTTCTTTCATATTTCTTTTAATAGTATCGGTTGCAGAGATCACATAACTTAAATCAGGAATTTTGTTTTCATTAACAGGTGTTGGTACACATATAAAAATACAATCTGCTCTATTTATAATTCTTTCATCACAAGAAGCTCTGAATATACCCTTTTTAAGAGAAATTCTAATTATCTCCTGAGAAACATCCTCAACATAAATTTTCCCTTTGTTCAGCATGTCAATCCTTTCTTTGAGTACATCATATCCAATTACCTTGAAATTTCTTTTTAAAAGTACTTCTGCAAGTGGAAGACCAACATAACCAAGCCCCATTATGCAAAAAACAATTTCTCTATTTTTAATTTTTTTTCTTAAAGTTTTTAAATTCATAAAATAATTATAAAGTAAAAGGGTATTGATTTTAAAATTTTTTATCTTTATAATTAAAAACTTCTTTAAGGAGTTTAATATGGAGAAGGAGAAAATCAAAAGGATTTTAGCAACTGATTGTGGTTCTACTACAACAAAGGCTATATTAATAGAAAAAAGGGGGGATGGATATAGATTGATTGCAAGAGGAGAAGCACCTACAACTGTTGAAAAACCCTTTGAGGATGTTACAAGGGGAGTTTTAAATGCCTTTAGAGAGCTTGAAGAACTTACAGGGGTTCAAATTCTTGAAGGAGAAAAAATAATAAAAGGTGCAAAGGGTAATAGAGGTGTTGACCTTTATGTTTCAACATCCTCAGCGGGTGGTGGACTCCAGATGATGGTAACAGGTGTTGTTAAATCTATGACAGCAGAATCTGCTGCAAGAGCGGCTCTTGGTGCAGGTGCAATAGTTATGGAGGTTATCGCTTCAAATGATGGAAGGCTGCCTTATCAAAGAGTTGATCTTATAAGAAAATTAAGACCTGATATGATTTTGCTTTCAGGTGGAGTTGATGGAGGCACTGTTAAACATGTTATTGAACTTGCAGAACTTATAAGGGCTGCAGACCCAAAACCAAGATTTGGTATTGGATATGAGTTACCTGTTATATACGCAGGGAATAAAAATGCAATAAATGAAATTGAAAAAATATTGAAAGATAAAACAGCATTATCAATTGTAGAAAATATAAGACCAACGCTTGAAAGGGAAAATCTTATTCCTGCAAGACATAAAATTCATGACCTTTTTATGGAGCATGTTATGGCTCATGCCCCTGGTTATAAAAAACTTATGAGTTGGACTGATGCACCAATAATGCCTACCCCTGGAGCAGTTGGACTTTTAATGGAAATGACTGCAAAGATGGAAAATATAGAAGTTCTTGGAGTTGATATAGGAGGAGCAACAACTGATGTTTTTTCAGTATTTCAGGGAATATTTAACAGAACTGTAAGTGCAAATCTTGGGATGAGTTATTCAATTTCAAATGTCCTTGTTGAGGCAGGAATTGAAAACATCTTAAGATGGATTCCTTTTAAGATGAATGAATATGAGGTTAAAAACAGGATAAGGAATAAAATGATAAGACCAACAACTATCCCCCAAACTCTTGATGACCTCATAGTTGAACAAGCAATAGCGAGAGAGGCACTCAGGCTTGCCCTTGAGCAGCATAAACTTATGGCTGTAGGATTAAAAGGTGTACAGCAGGAAAGAACAATATCTGATGCTTTTGCTCAAACACTAACAGGTGAAACACTTGTAAATATGATGACATTGGGACTTATAATAGGCTCTGGTGGGATCCTTTCCCATGCACCAAGAAGAGTTCAGGCTGCTATGATGATGATTGATGCCTTTCAACCTGAAGGAGTTACTTTCCTTGCAGTTGATTCAATATTTATGATGCCTCATCTTGGGGTTCTTACCACTATTTATCCTGAGGCGGGAATGGAAGTTTTTAAAAGAGATTGTTTAATATGGCTTGGAACATGTATTGCACCACGAGGAAAAGGAAAAGAAGGGAAACCCGTTATGAAAGTAAAAATAATATTTGAAGATGGAAAGGAAATAGAAAAAGAAGTAATGTATGGAAAAATTGAAAGAATACCGCTTTCTCTTGAAAAAAAAGCAAAGGCTATAATAGAACCTTATAAGGGTTTTGATGCAGGAGAAGGAAGTGGTAAGAAAGTTGAAAGAGAATTAAAGGGAGGGGTTGTAGGTATAATACTTGATGGAAGAGGGAGACCACTTGAAATTCCTCAGGAAACTCAAAAAAGGATTGAATCGCTTTGTGAATGGCTTTTAGCATGTGATGTATATCCGAAAGATGATTTTTGTGAACTTGTTAAAAAATTTTGTTAACTATAAGGAAAAATGAGAGAGGAATTGCCTCCTGAAATTAAAAAGTTATATGAAAAATGGGAAAAGGATAAATCTTCAAAGATATTTGCTGCACTTGCTAACGGTTTGAGAAAACTTGGTTTTTATGAAGAGGCATTAAACATATTAAAAGAAGGCATTTTAAGAAACCCTGATTATCCCGAAGGTTATCTTGTTCTTGGTAGAATTAATCTTGAAAAAGGAAATATAGAGGAGGGAATTGAAGCACTAAAAAAAGTAATAGAACTTGATCCCTATAATGCTGTAGCAACAAGATTGCTTGCAGAGCATCTTGAACAAAAGGGAAATCTTAAAGAATCTCTGGAATATTATAAAAAATTGAAAAGCATTGATCCATTCTTTGAGAACATAGATAAAAAAATTGAGGAAATTGAAAAGAAATTGAGGATTCCTGAAAGAAAAATAGAAGAAATAAAAATGTTTGAAGAAAAAGTAATTGAAGAGGAAATACCATTAGTAGAAGAAGTGCCATTTCCTCCAGAACTTGAAAAAATAATGGAAGAAGAAACTCCAGAATCTATTATTTTTGAGGAATTTGAAAAGGAAGAAATACCACCATTTTTAAAGGAAGGAGAAAGGGTGTCCCTTTTTGATGAACTCGAAAAAGAAGAAATTACCTATGTAGAAGAAGTGAAAGAAAAAGAAGAGGAAAAAATAGAAATTTCTGAAATAGAAAAGGCAAAGATTTTTGAAGAACAGGGTTTCTTTGAGAAGGCATTAGAAAGTTATAAAAAGGTATTTGAAAAAGAGCCTTTTAATAAAGAAATTGAACAAAAAATTAAGGAAATCGAGGAGAAATTAAAAAAGAAAGAGGAGGCAGTTCAGGAAATAATGGTTCCGGAAATACCTGAGGAGGCAATAAAGGTTTTTGAGGAGATTGAAGAAAAAATACCTTTAGAAGAAATGGCAGAAGAAAGGGAAACTGTAAAAAAAATAGAGTATGAAGAAACACCATCTATTGAAGAAATGGCTTTAGAAAAAGAAATAAAGTATTCTCCGCATCCTTTTAAGTTAGAAGAGTATAAACCATTTTACGAAATAAAAGAAGAAGTAGATGAACTTATTGAAAGGATGAAAGAAGAAAAGAAAAAAGAAGAGGAAATTAAAGAAGAGATAAAAAAAGAAATTGAAAAAGAGGAAAAAGCAGAAGATGAAAATTACAGAACTTTCCTTGACTGGATTAAAAAACTTAAAAAGTAGAATTAAATATATTAGAAAAAAAATGGATGAATTAAAAATAGATGCTTATTTTATTTATTACCTTCCTAATGTAAGTTATTTAACAGGATTTAGAGGTTCTTCTGGATTTGTAATGATTAGTAAAAATAAATCTTATTTTATAACTGATTCAAGATATGAAGAAGAGGTAAAAAAGGAGATAGAAAAAGGATTTGAAATATTAATTCATAGAGGAATAACACAAACCTTAAAAAAAGCAAAATTTATGAGATACATAAAAAAAATTGGATTTGAAAAGGAATGGATGCCTTACGGAGTTTATAAGAACTTTGAAAAAGAACTTAATAAAAAATTCATTCCATGTGAAGATATTGTTAGAAAAATTAGAGTTTATAAAAATGAGAGTGAAATAGAAAAAATAACAAAGGCACAAAGAATAAATGAAAAAATATTTGAAGAGATAATAAATACTATAAAGCCTGATAAGACGAGTGAAATTGATATTGCAGCTGAAATTGAATATAAAATTAAGAAAAGCGGAGTAGAGGTTGCTTTTCCTCCAATAGTAGCAACAGGTTCAAATTCAGCGCTACCCCATGCAAAGCCAAGCAGAAGAATTATAAAAAATAATAGACCCCTTATAGTAGATATGGGTGTAAAATATAAGGGCTTTTGCTCTGATATGACAAGAACAATATGGATTGGTAAAAAAATTTCTCCTCTATTTATAAAAATATATCAAATTGTTCATGATGCCCAAAATAAGGCAATTGAATCTATAAAAGCAGGAATGGAAGCAAAAGAAATTGACGGAATTGCAAGAAAGTATATTGAAGAAAAAGGTTATGGTAAATTTTTTGGACATGGTCTTGGGCATGGAATAGGAATTGAAGTTCATGAACTTCCTACTCTATCACCTTTATCAAAGGAAAAAATAGAAGAGAGGATGGTTTTTACAATAGAACCTGGTATTTATTTACCGGGGAAATTTGGTGTTAGAATAGAAGATTTAGTATATATAAAAAATGGGGAGAAATCCTTAATAACAAAGACAGGAAAGGATTTAATAAAAATTTAAGGAGCAAAGATGAATTTTAGAAAGGGAATGGTGATAAACTATGAAGGGGAATACTATATAGTACTTGATTTTCAGCATGTCATGCTTGGAAGGGGTTCAGCATATGTAAGGGTAAAACTCAAAAATGTTAAAACAGGAAAGGTTTTTGAAAAAAATATAAGAGAAAGTGATAATTTTGAAGAGGTAAAACTTTTTAAAAAACCTGCCATTTTTTCTTATTCAGAAGGTAATCTTTATCATTTTTATGATAAAGAAAGTTATGAAGAAATAACTTTTGAAAAAGATATACTTGGGGATGCTCTTTATTACCTAAAAGAAAATCTTGAGGTAAATTTGCTCTACATAGAAGAAGCCCCGATCGGGATAGAATTGCCTAACTTTGTTGAATTAAAAGTAGTTGAAACAGAACCAGGGATAAGGGGGGATACGGTTTCAGGTGGTTCAAAACCTGCAAAACTTGAAACTGGTAAGATAATCCAGGTTCCTTTATTTATAAACACAGGAGATATAATAAAAATTGATACAAAAACCGGTGAATATATAGAGAGGGTATGAAGGATAAAGATTTTGAAATTATAAAAAAGTTAATAGAAATAATGAAAGAGGAAAATTTATCCGAAATTGAAATAAAAAAACCATTTTTAAAAATAAAGTTATCAAAGGAAAGTCTAAAAGGGATACAAAAAATTGAATTTAAAGAAGAAATTAAGGAAATTGCTAAAGAAGAAAAAGAGAAAGAGGAAATTAAAAAAATTAAAGAAGATAACATTTATATTTTAAAATCACCACTTGTTGGAACCTTTTATAGAGCACCTTCACCAGAATCTCCTCCTTATGTAGAAATAGGAGATGAAGTAAAAAAGGGGGATATTTTATGCATAATAGAAGCAATGAAAATAATGAATGAAATTGAAAGCGAAGTTGATGGAAAAATTATAGATATTCTTGTTGAAAATGCAAAGCCTGTAGAGTTTGGGCAGGCATTATTTAAAATAGAGGTAAGAAAATGATAGATATAAAAACATTTTTAAAAGGACTTTTAAAGAGGATGATTGATGAAGAGGCTTCTGACCTTCACCTTAAGGTTGGGAATCCACCAATTTTTAGAATTCATGGAAGACTTATAAGGACAAACCTTGATGTCCTTTCACCAAAAGATTTAAAAGATATCGCAGCAGAAATAATGACTCAACAACAGCAAAAAATATTTATAATGAGAAAGGAATTAGATTTTGCCATAGGTGTTCCAGGACTTGGAAGGTTCAGAGTGAATGCCTATATTCAAAGGGGTAGTATTTCAATAGTTATGCGTGCAATACCAACAAGAATAAGAGATTTTAAAGAATTAAATCTGCCACCAATTCTTGAAGAACTTTCTCTAAGACCAAGAGGACTTATCCTTGTTACAGGAACAACAGGAAGCGGAAAATCAACCACACTTGCAGCCATGATAAATCACATCAATAAAAATGTAGCAAAAAATATAATTACAATAGAAGACCCAATAGAATATCTCTTTAAAGATGAAAAATGTATTATCTCTCAAAGAGAGGTTGGTGGAGATACTGTTTCATTTTCAAGTGCATTAAAACATGTTTTAAGACAGGACCCAGATGTGATAATGATTGGTGAGATAAGGGATAAAGCAACAATGGATGTGGCTTTGAAGGCTGCTGATACAGGACACCTTGTCCTTTCAACACTTCATACATTGAATGCTACAGAGACAATTAACAGGATTATTTCATTTTATCCTCCCCATCAACATGAACATGTTAGGGTTTTACTTGCAAGCACACTCATTTCTTCAATTTCACAAAGACTCATTCCAACAGCTGATGGAAAAGGAAGGGTCCCAGCAGTAGAGATTTTAATAAATACTGCAAGAGTAAAAGAACTTATACTTGATGCAAAAAGAACAATGTTAATACAACAGGCAATGGAAGAAGGATATTATGAATATGGGATGCAAACCTTTGATCAGAGTGTTTTAAAACTTTATAGAGAAGGAGTTATAACACTTGAAGATGCACTTCAAAATGTATCAAATCCTGACGAATTCTTATTAAAGTTAAAAGGAATAAAAACAACATCAGAAAGATGGGAAGAAGAAGATATAGTTAAAAAAGAAAAAAACAAGAAAGAGGAAAAACTTTTTGAACTTGACAAAGAAATATAATATCCTGTATAATTTAAAATTATTATTTAAATAATATCCACTTCCCCCTCCTGCCCCGCCCGCTCGGGCGGGGTTTTTTATTCAAGATTTATTATTGAATGATCACCAATAACAAATTTTATTACCTTTCTCTTTAAATCGTTCTTTTTAACAATTACTTCCTTTCCTATTATGCTTTCTTCTATTCTACCTTCTATTTCTATTATTTTGCTCCCCTCCATTATTATAGAATCTTCTATTTCTGCTTTTATTATCTCACATCCATCATTTATTGATGTAAATGGACCAATATAACTATCTTTAATTATACAATTCTTTCCTATTATTACAGGGCCTCTTAAATGAGAATTTTCAATAGTTGTATTTTCTCCAATGTTAACTTTACCTGTTATTTTAGAATTCTTAACTTTCCCTTTGATTTCGCGAGTTAAATCTTCCAGAATAATTCTATTTGCTTCAATTAGGTCTTCAGGTTTCCCTGTATCCTTCCACCATCCTTTAACTTTAAGGTAATTAACTCTGTATTTATTATTTAAAAGCCAGTTTATTGCATCGGTTATTTCATATTCTCCTCTCCATGAAGGTTTTAAGTTCTTAACTGCTTCAAAAATATGATGATTGAAAATATAAACACCTACAAGTGCAAGATTGCTTTTCGGTTTTTTAGGTTTTTCAACAAGTTTAACAATTTTTCCCTCTTTGATAATGACAACGCCAAAATCTTGCGGATTTGATACCTCTGAAACAAATATCTGAGCATCCGGTAATTTCTCTTCAAATTCTCTAACAAATCTTTTTATCCCCTCTTTTAATATATTATCACCTAAATACATTACAAAAGGTTCTTTACCTATAAAATCTTCTGATATCATTACAGCATGCGCAAGTCCGAGTGGGGCTTCTTGATGTATGTATGTCACTTTCAAATCCCATTTCTTTCCATCCTGAACAATTTCCTTTATTTCTCTCCATGTATCACCTATAACAATCCCAACATCCTTTACACCTGCCTCTTGCATTGCTTCAAGGCTATAAAAAAGAACGGGTTTATTTGCAACGGGTATTAATTGTTTAGAAAGGTAATGGGTTATTGGCCTTAACCTTGTCCCTTTACCTCCTGAAAGTATAAGTCCCTTCATTTTAAAATTCTTTTAATATCCATAAAAGTAACAATTATCATCAGTGTAAGGATTATTGCAAAACCAATTGCCTGTATTATTATCTGGGCATTTCTTGATAATCTTCTTTTAAAAATTTTTTCAAAAGTAAATATTAATAATTGTCCCCCATCAAAAAGAGGGATAGGTAAAATGTTTATTATTGCAAGTTGAACAGATATAAAGGCAAGAAATAAAATCAGCACATCAATACCCATTTTTGCACTTTCCACAGCCACTTTTCCTATCAAAATTGGGCCACCAAGTGAAGATAGTGGATATTTACGAATAATAAGACCTCCTACCACTATGAATGTCCTTATTATTATATCAAATATCTTAGCAATTGAAAAAAACATAGATTTAAAAAAGGAAAACTTTTTCACATCATATGGAGGGAAAATTCCGATTTTGCCAACTTCTTTTCCATCTATTTTCATTTTTTTAGGAACTATATTAATAAAAATTATATCTTTTCCCCTTTTTATTTCAATTAAAACTTCTTTACCAGCAAGTGTTTCAATAGATGCAACCATTTCTTCCCATTTAAAAATCTTTTTATAGTTTATAGAAAGAAATGTATCACCTTCCATTATTCCCGATTTATGAGCAGGAGAGTTCTTGATCACTTTTCCAGCAACAGGTAAAATTAAAGGGACAAGACCTGTTTCATAAATTCCTTTTTCTTTGTTAAAGATAGGCTTTATCTTAAATAAAAGAGTATCCTCATTCCTTTTTATCAAAAGATTTATTTTCTCACCCTTTTGTGTCTCTTTTAAAAATTCTTCCCATGATGTAAAATTTCTATTATTATAATTAATTATTATATCACCCTCTTTTATTCCTGCCTGATAAGCAGGTGTATTTTCCTCTGGCTTATCTACCAACTTTGAACTTATAATTTTTTCACCAATAAATGTATAAAAAAAAGTGTATAAAATCCAGGCAAATATAAGGTTAAAAAGAATACCTCCTGTAACAACTAAAACTTTTGTTGAGTAAGGCTTTAAGAAAAAACTGTCTTTTTCGTCTCTTTCTTCTTCACCTTCTCCAAATAATTTCACATATCCCCCAAAAGGTATTAAAGAAATCCTTATTTCTGTTCCCCCTATATTCCTTTTAAAAATTCTGGGTCCAAAACCTATGCTGAATACTAAAACTTTACAATTTTTCAACTTAGCAAATAAAAAATGCCCTAATTCATGAACTGTTATAAGAACTCCTAAAATAGTTATAACTATTAAAATGTTCATTTTAAAATCTCTTTAACCTTTGCTTTTGTCCATTCTTCAATTTTTTTTATCTCATCAAAATCTTTTACTTTAAAAGGCACATAACTTTCAAAAACTTTTTCAACAATAGGGATTATATCCTTAAATTCTATTTTCTTCCTTAAAAATAAATTTACTGCTTCTTCATCAGCGAAATTTAAAACTGCAGGACAGCCATTTTTATTCTCTGCGGCAAAATAGGCAAGTTCTATTCCTTTATACTCATCTTTTTTTATTTTGCAAAAATAAAGATTTAAATCAGAAAAATCTATCTTTTTAAAATTGTTCTCTAATCTATGAGGATAAGAAAAAGCATATAGAATTGGATACTTCATATCTGGATAAAACATATTTGAAAAAATAAAACCATCTTTTGTAAAAACAAAGGAATGAAAAATTGCCTGCGGATGAATTATTACTTCTATTTTTGATGGGGGTATCTTAAATAAATAATGAACTTCAATTATTTCAAGTCCTTTATTCATCATTGTTGCTGAATCAACGGTTATTTTTTTACCCATTCTCCATACAGGGTGAAAGAAAACTTCTTTAAATTTTATATTTTTCTTTTTCCTGCCAAAAAATGGGCCACCTGAAGCTGTAATTGCGACCTTTTCTATCTCTGAAATATCAAAATTTTTTAAAAGTTGAAATAATGAGGAATGTTCTGAATCAAGGGGAATTATATTTTCAAAATATTTTGGCTCAATAATCTCACCAAACGAAACAATTATCTCTTTATTTGAAATAAGGATTTTTTTATTTTTATAAAGAGCATAAAAAAAATTATCAGCAAGATCTGTACCGCTACAGGCAAAAATTATAATATCACTTTTATCAATAACTTCGTTTATTCTTTCCTTTCCACATATAAATTCTTTATATTTAGAAGTCTTTTTACCTGTTAAAAATGCATATTTAGGTTTCCATTCCATAAAAATTTCATAAAGTTTATCTTCTCTTTTATTAGCAGTTATCGCAAAAAGTTCATAACCAAATTTCATTTCTTTAAGAACCTCCAGAACTTGCCTCCCTATCCACCCTGTTGCTCCAAATAGAAATATTTTCATAAAACCTCTATCTTTAAAAATTTCCTTTTACCTATTTTTAGAATACCATCTTTTAAAATTTTATAATCAATATCCTTTACTATCTCTCCACAAAATTTAATCCCTCCCTGTTTAATAAGCCTCCTTACCTCTGATTTTGAAGGAAGTAAATTGAGTTCATAAATTAATTCAATAAGTGATTTACCTGCATTTGTTTTGAATGAAGGGATCTCCTCAGGCACCTTTTTTTCCCTAAAAATTTTTACAAAATTTTCTCTTGCCTTTTTCGCTTTCTCATCACCATGAAATACCTTTACAATCTCAAAAGCAAGATTTTCCTTTGCGTCTCTTGGATTTTCTTTTATGAAGTTTTCTATTTCATCATTCCATTTTCTTAAAACAACTTTATAATATTTTTCTAACAGTTTGTCATTTATTGACATTACCTTCCCAAACATATCCTCAGGCGAATCGTTGAAATCTATCGTATTTTTATACGATTTTGACATCTTAAGTTTCCCGTCAAGCCCCTCAATAATTGGCATAGTTATGAAAACCTGTGGCTCTTGATTAAAACTTTTCTGAATTTCCCTTGTAAGAGCAAAATTGAAAAACTGGTCTTCGCCACCAATCTCAACATCTGCTTCAATGTATATAGAGTCGTAAGCCTGAAATAAAGGATATAAAAATTCATGAATTGAAATTGGAATAGAGGATGAAAATCTCTTTTTAAAATCTTCCCTTTCAAGCATCCTTGCAATCGTATATTTTGCAGAAAGTTCAATGATATCCTTTGCAGAAAGTTTTGAAAGCCAACTGCTATTGAAAAGAACTTCTGTTTTTTCTGGATCAAGGATTTTAAAAACCTGATCCATATATGTCTTTGAATTCTCCTTCACTTCTTCTTCAGAAAGTCTTGGTCTTGTTTTACTTCTTCCTGATGGGTCTCCTATCATTGCGGTAAAATCACCTATTATAAAAATTATCCTGTGTCCTAATTCTTGAAAATCTTTGAGTTTCTTAATACATACATAATGTCCAAGGTGAAGATCGGGTTTTGATGGATCTGCTCCGTATTTTACTTTTAAAATCTTCTTCCTTTTTAATTTTTGTTCAAGTTCTTCCTTTGTAATACAATCTTTTATACCTTCTAAAATCTTATCTAACATCTTCTCCTTTTAAATAATTCTCAATCTTATATTTCTTTTTTAATTCCCCAACAAATTCCTCCCATCTCTCCCTTTGTTTTTTTGTTAAAATCATTCTTTCTATTGAATTTTTTACTTCTTCAACCGGTCTTAACTTCTCAGGAATTTTCTCAAGAAGTTTTACAACTGCAAAATTTTTGTTTTCTTTAATTTGGAAAACTTTTATCTCGTTCACTTTCATCTTTGAAACATACTCATAGTATTCCTTTGGATTATTGCCTTTTGTATAATTTTCAACAATTCCACCTTTATTTGCATCAGGAGCAATAGAATATTTTGAAGCAAGCGATTCTGGAATTTCTCCCTTCTTAAGTTTTTTAAGAATATCTTCAGCAAGGCTTTTTTCCTTAACCTCAATTCTAACAAATTTATATCTTTCAGAGATTCTGTATTCATCAATATGCTCTAAATAGTATTTCTTTATCTCTTCATCAGTTACTTTTACCTCTGAAGTTATCTCCTCCCATAAAATGTTCAATAATATGTTTTCAGTAAAACTTTCAAGTTTTTCTATATAAGAAGTTTTAAGATAAAGACCTCTTTCTTTTGCTTCAAGGAAAAGCATTTTCCTTTCCAGAACCCTGTCAAGAAGTTCTGCTTTTCCTTTTTCATCCCTTGGTCTTGCAAAAGGGGGCATATTCTCAATCTCTTTTTCAAATTCCGGAATGGTTATATAAATATCACCAACTCTTCCAGCATATTCAGAAACATTCTTTCTGAAACATCTCTCAACTGCATCAAAAGCATCCTTCCAGTATTTACTTTTTCTGAACCTCGTGATAAGAGTTTGATAAAATTCTGCTGCTTTTTTATAATCCCCAATTTTTTCATAAAGAACAGCAAGTTTATAAAATACCTCATCCTGAAAATAGGCATTTTCACTAAAGAGACTTTTTGCATATAAAAGGTGTTTAAGAGCTTCATCATACATATTTAAATTTTCCATTTCAATTTCTGCAAGTTTTAGAAGAACTTTGTATTTTTTAAATGGATGAATCTTTGCTTCCAAAACCTTCTCAAATACTTCTTTTGCAACCTGATATTTTCCTTCCTTTAGAAGATTTTCAGCATCCTTTATAAGTGCATCTGGATTTTGATTTAATAAAAAAACAAAAATCACACCAAGCATTTTTACCTCCTTTAAAATTTAAAGATAAATCATCTTTTATAAGAAAGCGTAATTATATGGGAATCCCCTAAATCAAAAGAATATCTCAAAGCATAATCTATCAATAAACCTTTAAAAACAAGACCCAGTCCAAAGCAGGGAAAACTTTCTTCTAACCCTCCTCTTAAATTTAAAAATTTAAATAAGTTCCATTCAAATCCAAATCTTGGATGAAGGGAAAGGAAGAAAATGTTAAAAAAAGAAGAGTTTTTAATATTTTCAATCTTTATTGAAAAATCAAAATTTGTAATGAGATTTTTAAAAGGGGTAAAGGAAAAACCTGTATTTAAAAGAGGATTAAAGACTTCTTTTTTACCTGTTGTCCATATAAAATATGTTCCAAATAAGTTTAAAAAAGATATACCAAATTTAGCATATTCATTTATACTTTTCAAAATTCCAATGTCAAAACCTATGCCTTTTCCATTTTCATCCAGGATATCTTCATAAAAAAGTTTTGTATTCAAACCAAAATCAAAACTTCCTATTTTTTTTGAAAAGTTAAAATTGAAGCAATATGTATAAGAACTAAAATATCCTTTAAATATTATATCATCAAAATCATCAACTTCCTCGGGATCCAGAACCTCTGTATGAGGAATTTTTGGAACCTGAATAAAAAATAAAGAAATACCAAGAGCATTTTCTTTAGTTGGAATACATAAATTAAAAGAACCTGATGATAAAATTCCTCCATAATATGTGGAATAGGATGCTTCTACTTTTAAAGAATTTATTGAGGATAAAATTGCGGGATTCAAAAAGGAAGCAGTTATATCCTCTCCACCTGCTACAAATGCAGAACCTATCCCCTGGACTTTTGCACTGTATCCAAATTCAAATCTCTCACTTCCATATTTTCCACTACCTGCAAAAAGGTAAAAAGAAGAAAAAATTAATATTAAAGCCTTCTTCATAAGATTTTAATATTAATATAAAAAATGAAGATAAGTCAATACTCTTTTAAAATAAAAAAGGGGTATTTTTTCTTAAAATTTTCAAAACCACCAAAAAAATTTTTTACATTAAAACCAATTTCTTTCATTCTTCTTGCAGCTTCTTCTGACCTCAAACCGAATTCACATATTATTATATATTTTTTTTCTTTTGAAAGATCATCTAAATTTGTAAGAAGGTCAAAAAAGTCCGTTTCAATTGCCCCTTTTATTCTTTCCTCTTTATTTTCCCTTATATCTATTATAATCCTGTCTTCAATTTCTTCTACACTTATAAATAAATCATCAATATCCTTACAAAGATCAAATTCAGTAATATAGGAATAAGCATAATCAATCAATTCTTTTGAAATCTTATCCTCTTCTTCAAGAACTTCTTCAAGGGAAGGTCTTGTTACAGGTTTTTCAGCAGCTATTGCACAGTATTCTTTGACTTTTTGAGAAATTTCATATGTTCCTATCCTTTTTGAAATTTCTATTATTTCTCCCTTATCAAACCCAAGAAGTGGGTGAAATACAGATGAAGAGATTCCATATGCTGAAATATTTAAATTTCTAAGTGTCTGTGAAGAAACCTGTCCAACAGAAGAACCTGTTATAAATCCTTCATAATTATTATCTTTTACAAATCTATCGGCAATCTTAAACATTACTCTTTTTAAAACAATATTCCAGTATTTTTTATCCGTTTTATTTTTAATTTCAGAAACAACCTTTCTTAAATCGCAGGCAAAGAATCTTTGTTTGATTCCATATCCCCAATTTTTCCACAAAATTTTTGCAACATTAAAGGAAGCATTTAAATGGGAAAAACCACCTAAATTAAAAAAAAGGAAATCTACATGAACACCCCTTTTTGCCATTAAAAATGATGCAACCGCTGAATCATATCCACCTGATAAAAGCGAGATTGCCTTACCCTGGCTACCAAGAGGGAGCCCCCCTTCACATTTTATTATTTCATTAAAAAAATAAACATTCTTTCCCCTTACCTCAACATAAAGGGTAACTTCAGGATTTTCAAGGTTAACACCGTTTGAAAATTCATAAAGTAATGAACCAAGTTTTATTTCAATTTCTCTTGAACTTAGTGGCGCGCCACTTACTCTTGCCCTTACCGCAAACTTTTTATTTTTAACATAAGATAAAAAAAAATCTTTACCTTTTAAAACTAAATCATCAAAAGAGTTCCAAGTGTATTTCATTGTCTCTGAAAAAGAAACGATTCCGAATACCCTCCTTAAAACTTCTTTACATTTTTCATCATCTGAATCAAAGAATATCCTTGACCATTCATGATGCAAATTTCTGTAATTTATGTTTTCTCTATGAAAAGCATCTTTAATATTATTTATCAAAATACTTAAAAAATTTAATCTTGTTTTTTTCCCTTTTAATAAAGCCTCACCAAGCCTTAGAAGATATGTCTTCATATATGAAACTCAATTATATCTTTATCCTTTAAAACATAATCCTTTGGAACCCTCTGTCCACCAAATTTTGAAGAGCCCCATATCCTTGCATGTTTCAATTTTCCTGCAAAATCTTTATGTAATTTATAAGCAGCATCTATAACTTTTGAGCCTAAAGGCAGAATTAAAGGGTCAGTTAAATCAGGCTCTTTCCCTGGCTCTTTTGTATAAACCCTTATTATCTCAAGACTTTTAAATATCATTTCCTTTAGTAGTTCAATATTATAAAGATTTTTACAGGAAATTGGTATTAAATCATATTCCTCCTCAAAGATTTTCTTCAAAGATTCAAACCTTTTTTCTTTCCCTTCTATATCAAATTTATTTAATACAATTATCGTCCTTTTTTTTGCAGGAAGACCAAATTCCTCTTCCTTTTTAACATTCTTACCTATTAGAAATATATTTTTAGTTTCAAGATAATTCTTTATTTTTTCAAATTCAGAAATCACATCATCTTTAGAAATATCAAGTAAAAATAAAACAAGGTCACACATTCTGATAACTTCCCTTTGCCACCAGATAACTTCTCCATCAGTAAAAGGGGGTAAATCAACAATTTGAATCTTAATATCTTCATAAACCATCATCCCTGGAATAATTGTTCGGGTTGTAAAAGGATAATCTGCAATTTCAGGGTTTGCATTTGTGAGCACTTTTAAAAGGCTTGATTTACCAGAATTTGGTGGACCTAAAAGTGCAACCTGTCCTGCTCCTTCTCTTTCAGGGAATTGAAAACCGCCACCTTTTTTCCTTCTCTTTTCATTTTGGAGTTCTTCTTTAAGTTGGGCTATCTTTCTTTTTATCTCTGCCTGGAGCTTATCAGTTCCCTTATGTTTTGGCATTACTGCCCACATCTCTTTCAGTGCAGCAATTTTTTCTTCTATAGTTTTTGCTTCTCTATATTTTTGGTACGCTGCATGATACTGAGGTGGTAGATTTGCTGGCATGTTTAAATTATAAAGAGCAATTGAAAAAAAAATCAATTTGTATTATAATTAAAATTATGATATAAAGGAGGTTAAAATGAAATATTTAAGGTATATAGTTATTCTAAGTTTAATCTTATATGTATGCAGGACTGTCCCTTATACTCAAAGGAAACAACTTATACTTTTCCCGATAGAAATTGAAAGATCCTTAGGGGAAGAGGCATTTATAGAGATTAAAAAGAGTGAAAAATTTTCGGATGATAAGAATTTGAATGAAATGGTTGAAAGGATTGGAAGAAATATTGTTAAATCAGCAGGAGTAAGAGGAAAAGAAAAATGGGAATTTAAAGTAATTGATAATGAGAAAATTATAAATGCCTTTGCTTTGCCTGGTGGGAAAGTTTGCGTTTATACAGGACTTTTGAAAATGATAGATAATGATGATGAACTCGCAGTTGTTATAGGACATGAAATCGGACATATTGTTGCAAGACACGGCGGCGAAAGGATGAGTCAACTTCTTTTAGCACAACTTGGTGGAATGGCTCTTGAAATTGCACTTCAAAAAGAAAGGAATAAAACGATTGAAATAGCAAAAATTGCATACGGGGTTACAGCTACGCTTGGAGTATTGTTGCCATTTTCAAGAAAACATGAGGAGGAGGCAGATTATTTGGGACTAATTTTTATGGCAAAATCAGGATATAATCTTGAAAGTGCATTAAATTTCTGGCAGAAAATGGAGAGAAAGGCTTCTGACAAAATTCCTGAATTTTTGTCAACACATCCTTCTCATGGAACAAGGATTAAAAACATAAAGAAATGGATACCTGAAATAAAGAGAAAATATGGAAAATGATAGGAAAAGAATTTGGAAAATATGAGATAATAAGATGGCTTGGAGGGGGTTCCTTTGGTGATGTATATCTTGCAAAGGATAAAATAATTGATAAAGAATTCGCAATAAAGGTTTCAAGACTCTGTGAAAAAGATATTGAAATTTTAAAAAAAGAGGCAAGAATTTTATCAGAACTTGAGCATTCTAATATTGTAAGATTTTATAGTATTGACATAATTGAAAACAAAATATGCCTTGTAATGGAATATGTGGATGGAGAATCTTTAAGAAAATTAATTGAGGATAAAAAACTTGAAATTGAAAAAATAAAAAATATAATATTGCAGATCCTTGATGCCCTTTCCTATGCTCATAAAAAAGGGTTTTTGCATCGGGATATAAAGCCTGAAAATATACTGATTGCCAAAAAAAATGGAAATGTTAAGATTACCGATTTTGGTCTTGCTGCTTTATTTAAAGGCAGTATATTATCACTTTCCTTTGCAGGAACACCGATATACCTTGCACCTGAAGGATGGGAAGGTAAATATCTTCCTCAAACAGATATATTTGGTGTAGGATGCATTCTTTATGAGATGCTTACAGGCAAACCACCTTTTGTGGCTGAAAACTTTTCAGAACTTAAACAGAAGATCGAAAAGGGTAAATATCCACCACCTCCTTCTTATATTCCAAAAAACTTTCATATTGTTCTTAAAAAGGCACTTGAACCTGATATTTCAAAAAGATATTCTTCCTGTGAAAATATGAAAAAGGATTTAATCCAGACCTTTGAAAGTATTGATTTAAAAACTGAAATAATATTTAAAAAAGAAATTGACATTTTTGAAGGTTTAACTGAGGAACAAAAAGAAATAATAAAGAGTGAAGGCACTATCCATGTATGGGGTGGAGCAGGATGTGGAAAAACAACATGTCTTGCAAGAAAAGTTGCATATCTTATAAAGGAAAAAAATGTATCACCTCAAAATATCCTTGTTCTTACCTTTGCAGGAAAGACTTTAAAGGATTTAAGAGAAAAAATAAGCAAACTTTTATCAAAAGAGGAATTAATAAATTTAAATATAGGGACATTTCACTCCACAGGTCTTTTAGTTCTATACTATGCAGGTGATAGAATTGATTTACCAAAAGATGAATTTAAAATTTTAACAAGGAATGAACAGATTGAAATTTTAAAAAAATGTGCAAAAGGAATCGGGAATGAACAAGTGAAAGCGATCCTTGAAGAAATACAGATTGCAAAAGCACATCTTCTAACCCCTTCAGAGATGGAAGAGAACTCAATAAGTGAATGGCATAGATTCTGCGCAAAAATTTATAAAATCTATCAAAGAAGATTAAAAGAATTAAAAATTTTGGATTATGATGATATTCTTTTATATGCAAATGAAATTTTAAAGAAATATGAGGATGTAAGGAAAAGATTTGCAGAAAGATACAGTTATATCTTTGTTGATGAATTTCAAGATATTAATCCTGCAGAATTTCAATTTATTTTATATTTATCTTCTTATCATAAAAATCTTTATGTGACAGGTGATGAGGACCAGGCAATATATGGATTTAGAGGTGCAAGAGGAGAATGGATGCGCGAATTTGAAAAATATTTTCCGGGATGCAAAAAATTCAGGTTAACAAAAAGTTTCAGATTACCTGAAAAAATATACATTGCTGCACAAAACCTGATAAAGAAGAATAAAGACAGGGAGGAAAGAATATTTATAACAACTAAAAAGGGGGAAGATTCTTTGAAAGTGATAAAAGTGGAAAATGAAAATGAAGAGGCAAAATTCATATTGAATGAAATAAATTTGCTTTTAAAAAAGGGAACAGATTATTCTGATGTAGCAATTATAACAAGGACAATAAGTAAAAGTAGAAAAATAGAGGAAATTTTTATAAAAGAAGGAATGCCTTATAACTTGATAGGTAAAAGCGGATTTTATACAAGAAAAGAAGTAAAATCTCTTATAAATTATCTTGAATTCTTAATTTCTGGAAAAAAGAAACTCCTTGATCTTCCAGTTGAAAAATTTCTATTAAGGCTTGAAGAAAGTATCCCGAAGACAAGGGATATGCTTTTAAAGAGTAAAAAAAATCAGGATAAGTATTTTAAAAATATTTCAGAAACAATAAAAAAACATTTAGAATTTTCAAAGGAATTATCCCCATACGAAATTTTAAAAGAATTTATTGAATCTACAGAATATTTAAAATTTTTAAAAGAAAGAAATGAAATTGAAGAAATTGAAAATATAAATGAACTATTGATGGCAAGTAAAGGATATAAAAGGATAAAAGATTTTATTGATGCTTTAAATCTTTCAAGTTTTCTTGAATATGACAAAAAGGAAGAAGGCGTCTTTGTTTCAACAGTTCATGGGGTAAAAGGACTTGAATTTAAATTTGTATTTATGAGCGGGCTTTATGAGGGTTCATTTCCAATTTCAAGAGCATTGTCAAATATTAAAGAAATTGAAGAGGAAAGAAGACTCTTTTATGTTGGACTTACAAGGGCAACAGAAAGGGTTTATCTTATATACCCATTAAAAAGGTTTGGGATTCCACAGGTTCCATCAAGGTTTATTGAAGAAATATTCATACCTTGAAAGAATTTGAAGGAATATATTTAAGAGAAGATTCAATAATTTTAAGTGATAAAAATTTTAATTTAATAAGTTATGACTGGGGAGGAAGATGGTATTATTCTTATATTGATGGATTTGGATATAGAAAGGGTTTAAATGGGGAAATATTAAAAAAGAGAAAACCATTTTTAAAGAAATTAAATAAAGAAGAAAAAAAGGAAATTGAAGAAAGAGTTTATGAAATCTCTTTAAAAATATTAAAAAATAAGAAAATTAAAAAGGAAAGAGAAGATTTAAGTATAGAAGAGGCAGAAAAAATAATTAAGAAAAGTAAGGAATTTTTAGAAAAGGATAGGGAAAAATTTTATGAAATCTATTCTGATATAACAATTTTGCCACCTGACCAGTATCTCTCAATATACTTACAGGTTGTTGAAGGATGCAATTATAGAAGATGTATCTTCTGTAATTTTTATAAAAAAAAGATTTTTAAAATTAAAAAAGAAAAAGAGTTTGAGGAACATTTAAAAAAAGTTTATGAATTTCTTGGCAAAGGAGCTTCTTTAAGAAAATCAATTTTTTTAGGAGATGCCAATGCAATACTCATTCCAGAAAGAGAATTTTTAAAAATTCTTGAAATTATAAGAAAATATGATGAAAAGAGAAAAATATACTCCTTTATGGATATTTTCACAGGAATTAAAAGAAATGAAAATTTCTTTAAAGAGATAAAAAAATATGGATTTGAGAGGATTTATATAGGACTTGAGACTGGAAGCAAAAAACTATTAGAATTTCTTGAAAAATATCAAGACCCAGAAGAATTTAAAAAAATAGTTTATAAATTAAAAAATTCAGGAATCTCTGTTGGAATAATAATAATGATAGGGATAGGAGGAGATAAATTTTATGAGGAACACATAAATGAAACAATAAAAATTTTAAAAGGTTTACCCCTTGATAAAAACGATATAATTTATTTTTCTGATTTTGTAATTTTTGAAGACCTGCCTTATTTAGAAAAGGCAAAGAAAGAAAATATAAGGAATCTATATTTTGAAGAAATTGAAATACAAAAAAATACAATTTATAAAAACATTATACCTTCCCCCTCCTTAATTTCTTTTTACAATATTCTTGAATTTATATATTGATTATCTTACCTTTATAACCTTTAAATCCTTCCTATACTTACCT
>CBFGJO010000019.1:0-29939 GCA_965649125.1 Caldifarciminota bacterium
ATCTGATGCATCAAGGATTAATCCTATTTCTGTTTTTTCTTTTCTTTCAAGTTTTTTTGAAAAATCTTCAGGGAATAATAAAATGCATTTATATTTTCCACTTTTTAAACCTTCATAAAATTCAAAGGTTCTTTCCACTTTTGGAAATATTTCCTCATTTTTAATTTCTTCTATTATCTTTCTTGTTAAATATTTATCATCATAATCAATTATCCCAAGATTTATATTTCTTAAATCAGTTCTTATTGCATAACCAAATATTATTAAAAGTAGAACTGGCAAAATAAAAGAGATATAAACTGTTCTCCTATCCCTTATTATGTGGAGGAATTCCTTTTTAATTATTCCCTTAATTCTCAAATCTTACAATCTCCAGAAAAACTTCTTCCATATCAGGTAATCTTTTTAAACTTTTTTTCCTTTTTATAGTTTCTTTAAGATTTGATGGATTATCAAGTGCTTTCTTTTCACCATTATGAATTAATAAGACTTTTTCAAAATATTCTGCCTCCTCCATATAATGGGTTGTTATGAGGATTGTTTTACCTTTTTCTTTTAATTCTTTTATTGTTTCATTAAAGAATTTAAATCTTGATAATGGATCCATTCCTGATGTTGGCTCATCAAGGAAAAGTATTTCAGGGTCATGGATTAATGAACATAAAATAGATGCCCTCCTCTCAATTCCTGTTGGTAAATTTTTAACGACTTCCTTTTCCCAACCTTTAAGTTCAAATTTTTCTAAAAGTATTCTATAATTCTCTATAAATTTTTCTTTTTTAACTTCGTATATTCCTGCTCTGAATTCAGCATTTTCAAAAATAGTTAACTCTTTATAAAGGGAAACTTCCTGAGATACATATCCTATTTTTTTTCTGTATTCTTCTATATTTTTAAAAATATTTTCTCCTTCAAAGAGCACCTCACCTTTATCAGGTTTTAATATTCCGAGCAAAATCTTTATTGTTGTTGTCTTACCTGCTCCATTAGAACCTAAAAAACCAAATATTTCACCCCTTTTTATTTCAAAACTTAAATCTCTTACAGCGTTTATTTTTCCAAAGGATTTTGAAATACCTTTAACCTCTATCATTTATTTTTAAGAATGCCTTTTCAAGGGAGTTTACCCCGTATTTTTCCATCACTCTTATGGGATTTTCAAAATGTTTTATATTTCCATTTTCAAGGAAAATTATCCTTTCAGCTCTTTCACCTTCATTTAAATATGGTGTTGAAAAAATTATTGTTTTATCCCCTTTTAATTTTTTTATAAATTCCCATATCTCCTTCCTTGATAAAGGGTCAATCCCTGTTGTTATTTCATCAATAAGAGTTATTTCAGGTTCTGGTAAAAAACCTGAAACTAAAAGCAATTTTCTTTTCATCCCACCTGATAAATTTCCTGCAAGAACCTCTTCAAATCCTTTAAGTCCTGTCATTTCAAGCAAATACTTTTTTCTTTCTAAAAATTTATTCTTTTCAATTTCATAAATTTCTCTTATGAATTCAAGATTCTCTTTTAATTTTAAATCAGGATAAAGATTGAAATCAGATGATACAAAAGAAATTTTACCATTTATTTCTATTTCCCCTTCGTCTTGCTTTATTATTCCTGCAATAATTTTTAAAAGTGTAGTTTTTCCACTTCCATCAGGTCCTAAAATTCCAAATATTTCTCCCTTTTTAACATCAAAGGAGACTTTATCAAGAACCTTTTTCTTTTTAAAATATTTTCCTATATTTTTTAAAACTAATATTTCTTCCATTCTGCATAGCCTGTCATCCCGGGCTTTAAAATTCCTTCTCCATTATAAACTTTCGCCTTTATTTTGAAAACCATCCTCTCCTTTTCTTCTTCTGTAACTATATTTTTAGGAGTAAATTCTGCCTTATTAGAAATGAAAATTATTTTTCCTTTATAAAAATTTTTTAAAGGCGTTGGTTTTATAAGGATACTATCCCCTTCTTTTAAATATGGTAAATATTTTTGTGTTATAAAGAATATGAATTCAAGGGTATCAGTCTGGATTATTTTAACAACTGGAAAGCCGGGGTTTAAAAGTTCCCCTTTTTCATAATATATTTCATCTATTTTCCCATTACATGGGCTTTTTATAATTCCTTCCTCCTTTAAAATTTCAATGTTTTTAATCTCTTCTTCAAAACCTGATATTTCACTTAAAATTGAATTTCTTTCATATTCCATTATCTTAATTTCATTCTCAAGATGTTCTATCTCTTTTTTCTTACCGCCTCCTTCTTTATAAATTTCCCTTAAAGAAAAAAGGTCCTTTTTAAGAATTCCAATCTTTAAATCTATGGATTTTAACTTTTCTTTTTTTGCTATAATTTTTTTATTTATCTCATTCAATTTATTTTCAATTTCTCTTGTATCAAGAATAACTATTTTTTCTCCCTTTAAAACTTTTTTCCCTTCCTTTTTATTTATTTCTACAATTCTTGAAGACAATTTTGAGGATAAAACAATTTCTTTTGCTTCAAAATAACCTGAAAATTTTATATTTTTCTCCTTTTTGTAAAGTAAAATAAAAATTATTATAAAAATTGAAAGGATTATAAAAACAGGAATAAAAATTTTTTTCATAAAATGTCTTCCCTTTTAAGTTTCCTTGTCATAAGTTCATATATTGCCTCTTTAACATCTTTTCCCTTATATAGAATTTCATATATCTTTTCAGCAATTGGCATTTCTATCTTATATTTCCTTGCAAGTTCTATTAAGGGTTTTACCGTATAATATCCTTCAACAGTTTCAAGTTCTTTTATTATTCTTTCAATCTTATATCCTTTTGCAATTAAAATGCCAAATCTCCTGTTTCTTGATAAATCACCTGTTGCAGTTAATATAAGATCACCAAGCCCTGATAGTCCTGCAAATGTTTTTGAGTTTGCCCCTATTTTTTTCCCGAATCTTATTATCTCAACTATACTTCTTATTATATAAGAAGCGCGCGCATTATACCCAAGATTTATCCCATCAATTATTCCAGCACCTATTGCATAAACATTTTTTAAAGCACCACCAATCTCAACCCCTTTTAAATCGAAAGAGATATAAATTCTGAAATATCTATTTGAGATTTTATTCTGTAAAAAAATGAGTTCTTTTTCAAATTTTTTATCACCTGCAAGGACTGTTGCTGCTGGAAGTTCTTTTGCTAATTCCTCTGCAAAATTTGGTCCTGATAAAACGAATACCCCTTTTATTTTATTCTTTAAAACTTCTTTTATTATCTCTGAAGGTCTTTTTAATGTTTTTATTTCAATACCCTTAGAAAGAGAGATTATAAAAGGTTTTCCTTTTAAATTTAAATTCCTTATTGTTTCCCTGATAAATTGAGTCGGGATTGCAATAAAAATATAATTTAAGTTTTCAAATTCTTTAAAATCGTTAACAGGGATTATGTTCTCATTCAATTTTAAAAATGGCAAATATAAAGGATTTCTTCTTTCCCTTATTATCCCTTCATAAATTTCCCTTTCCCTTACCCATAAAAATATTTTTTCAAAGGATTCTGATAAAATTTTTGAAAGGCATGTCCCCCATCTTCCACCACCAATTATTCCAATTTTCATAAAAGTTAATTTTAAACCTTTTAAATTCAAAAATTCAAAAAAGTTGCGTTATAATATAATTAAAAAGGAGGAGTTATGGAAGTAAAAAGGATTGCTGAAATGATAAATGGAGAAATACTTGGTGAAGAAGATTTTGAAGTTGAGGAAATTAAAGAGCCAGAAAAAGGCGGCGAAAAATCGTTGATTTTTATATTTGATGAAAAGGTAAAGGAAAAGATAAAAGGGAGGATAGGTTGTGTTATCACAACTAAAAATCTTTTAGAAGGTATTAATTATAGAAGTGCA
Source organism: Caldifarciminota bacterium (assembly GCA_965649125.1). Classification (GTDB taxonomy): domain Bacteria; phylum Hydrothermota; class Hydrothermia; order Hydrothermales; family Hydrothermaceae; genus JBDRZD01. The sequence goes on from CBFGJO010000019.1 coordinate 3,883, forward strand.
ATTTTAGTTGAAGATATAAGTGTTGCCTTTGTAAAGGTTCTCAGTATTTTTTCAAGGAAAAAGGAGATAAAAGGCGCCTCCCCTTTATCCTCCATTTCAAGAAATGCAAGGATAGAAGAAAATGTTCATATTTCACCATTCTGTTTTATTGATGATGGCGCAATTATTAAAAAGGGGACATATCTTTACCCGTTTGTTTATGTTGGTGAGAATGCAAAGATTGGTGAAAACTGTGTAATTCATCCAAATGTTTATATAGGTTATAACTGTGAAATAGGAAACAATTGCCAGATTTTTGCAGGATGCGTTATAGGTGCAGATGGATTTGGATACATTGATACAGATGATGGTCTTATAAAAATTCCGCAGATAGGCAAGGTTGTGATTGAGGATGATTGCGAGATTGGTGCAAACACAACAATTGATAGGGCAACAATAGGTGAAACAAGGATAAAAAGGGGAACAAAGATTGATAATTTAGTTCAGATTGCCCATAACTGTGAAATAGGTGAATATACAGTTATTGCAGCACAGACCGGTATTGCAGGAAGCTGTAAGATTGGTAAAAGGGTTAAAATGGGTGGACAGGTTGGGATAAGAGATCATATTAATGTTGGTGATGGTGCAATCCTTACCGCAAAAGCAGGTGTTGCAAAAGATGTTCCACCCGGTAAAATTTATTCAGGATACTTTGCAAGGGAACATAATGAAGTTTTAAAAGCGTTTACAATTTTATATTCATTACCAAAATACTGGGATAAAATAAAGAAATTTCTGGAAAAGAGTTAGGTTTTCTTTCCTGCTCTTACGAGTAAGAAAGAAACGAGAACTCCAAAAATAAATCCAAGCGCAAGAAAAAGTAAAAGAAGTAAAATTTTTGAAACATAAAATTCATAAGTTAATAATTTTATTGACACTTCTCCCCTGTTTTGAAATATCAAAATAAGTATAAAAATGAAAATTAAAAGGTAAATAAATATTTGTAGTTTCTTCATTGTAACTAATTATAAATCACATGGAAAAAAATTTGCAATTTGATTTATAATTTAAAAATGGAAGAAAAACTAAAGGAGATTGTATTTTTTATTTCTGAGGAAATAGGGGAGAGGAATTTCTGGAAATATGAAGATTTAAAAAAATGTGCAGAGTATATAAAGGATTTACTTTCAAAAAATTATAAGGTTAATGTTTTGAGTTATAAAATTTATGATAAGGAGTTTGAAAATATATATGTAATAAAAGAGGGGAAAAGAGAAGATTTTATAGTTATTGGCTCCCATTATGATAGTGTAGTAGGTTCAAAAGGTGCTGATGATAATGCATCAGGGGTTGGAGTCAATCTTTTAATTTCAGATTTTTTAAAATATGAAAGTTTAAATTACGGTATAATATTTTCATTTTTTCCAAATGAAGAACCACCATTTTTTAAAACAGATTTAATGGGTTCTTACTTGTTTGCAAAATTTTTAAGAAGGGAAAAATTTAAGATAGAAGGGATGATATGTCTTGAATCTGTTGGTTATTTTTCATCTAAAAAAAATTCTCAAAACTATCCATTTTTTTTAAATCTCAAATATCCTGATAAAGGAGATTTCATAGGGGTTGTTGGTAATTTAAAATCAAAGAAACTTGTTAAGGACCTATCTTGCGCGATTAAAAAATATTCAAGAATAAATTGTGAATATCTTTATGCGCTACCCGCTTTGATTCCCGGGATTGATTTTTCAGATAACTGGAGTTTTTATAAAAATGGTTTTAAGGCATGTATGGTAACAGATACAGGTTTTTACAGAAATCCTTATTATCATACAAATCTTGACAGTTATCAAAAACTTGATTATGGGAGGATGAAAGAAATTGTTATAGGTATTTCAAAATTTTTAAAAAATATATGATAGGTATTTTTGATCCATGGAAAGGTGGTCTTTGCACATGTAAGAAAAAATATACTTTAAATCCATATACGGGTTGTATGCATCATTGTTTATACTGTTATATAACAAGTTATGTAAAAAATGGATTTGATTTAAGAATTAAAAATATAAATTTTAAAATTTTTGAGAATAAAATAAAAAAACTTGATAAGGATATTCCATTTTCAATATCAAACAGTTCTGACCCATATCCTGAGGTTGAAGAAAGTTTAAAAATAACAAGAAAAATTCTTGAAATATTAAAGGAAAACGATTTTAAGGTTTCAATAATTACAAAATCTTCTCTTTTTTTAAGAGATGTTGACATTTTAAAAGATATGAAAGTGACAATAAGTTTGACAGTAACAACTCCTTTAGATGATTTAGCAAAAAAACTTGAACCAGATGCACCTTTACCATCTAAAAGGATTTACGCTATAAAGGAGATTTCAAAATATAAAATTCCTGTATGTTTAAGAATAGATCCGATAATTCCCGGAATAAATGATGATTACGATTTAATAGATGATTTTTTAAATGATATTTCCCCTTATATAAAAATGGTTTCTGTTTCAACATATAAGGCAAAGCCTGATAATTTGATTAGGTTAAAAAATGTTTTTAAGGATATAAAAATAGATTTTGAGAAAGATAAAATAAGGGGCTATAAGTATATTAGAAAAGAGAAAAGATTTGAAATAATTTCTGAAATTAAAAAAATTGTTAAGAAATACAATTTAAAATTCGGGATATGTAGGGAAGGATTTTATGGACTTTCTGATACCCTTTCATGCGACCCAATTTTTGAATACTTTTAAATTTTTTTGCACAATTTATGTGCGAAATTTTTTAAAAAAACAGGCATGATGATTTCATAATATATTTAAAAGGAGGTTTTATGAAAAAATTTTTAATCATTTTTATACTCATGGGTGGTTGTGGAATTTATTTGATGAATTCAAGAGTTGGAATGCTTGAAGAAGATGCAAGAGAAAGTGATGCTGCAGCGCCTTCAAGAGAGATTTTTGGCTCTGAATTTCGCCTTTTTGCTATGGAAAGAAATGTTATGCTAACTCTTTCAGGTAACCTTGGATATTCGTATTCCTGTGATACAAAAATATATGGAAATTACGAAGTTGGTGTGGAAACAAGATTTACCCATGCACAGGGTTTTCTTGAACTCGGTGTTATACCATTTCCTAAAAGACCTTTAATTTTCTATCCATATTTTGGAATAGGTGGAGGACTTGTCTCAGCAGATATTCAGGGAATATCAAGAACAATCCATATTGATTATGGATACCCTGCTTTTGAAATTGGAAGTGAGTTTTTGATTCCCTTTGAAAAGAAATTCTGGAAAAAAGAGTTTTATACTTCAATATATTTAAGGGGTGGATATGTATTTTCCTTTTATGAATTTTTCAATGGTCCTTATATTTCCTTTGGTTATTCCCTTAACATACCTCCTGAAGGCATAATTGCATCAATAATTGGAGGAGTAATAGTAATAATGGGAGGTGAAAGATGAAAAAAATTTTATTTTTATTTACATTTTTATATGAATGTATAACGATGGGAATAAGGGGGAGCGGGAATTATATATTTAATCCTTCTTTAAAAAAGGATATAGAAAATCATGGATATGAAGGTTTTAAAGAGTTTTCACCAGGTTTTTCTTTTGGAATTGGCTTTTTTCATCCTGATTATTTTTTAATAAGGGGGAAATTTTCACAGCTTTTTTCAAAAAATTCAAGAACAAAATTTTATACCGAAGAAGGATGGATTGAAGGTGGAGCAAAAGCGCTTGGAAACAAAATTTTTTCATTTTATCCATTGATAGGGTTTGGCGCCCAAAATCAAATTGTTAAGATTTCAAAAAGGTTTGAGGGCTTAACCTATGGGATTTCCTTTGGTTTTGAAAACCATCTCATTCTCACAAAAGAAAAACCCGGTTATCTTGCATTTACCTTTGGAGGAAATTTTAAAAAGATTGCAGGAACATTTCTTGATGCACCATCTGATTTTTTGATTTCAAAAAATAGTTTTTATTTTGAACTATTTCTTGGTATTGAAATGGGTTTTATATATGAATACAGATGATATTTGCAGGTCTTGACCTTTCAGGATATAAGAAAAATGAAAGGACAGTTCTTGTTTTCAACTTTTCTAAAAATATTGAAATTTTTAAAAATCTTTCTGATGAAGAAATAATAAATTTAGTTCTATCAAAAAAGGATGTTATCCTTTCAATAGACGCACCACTTTCATTCCCGAGGAAAGAATTTTTCAGGTATTCTGATAAGAATTTAAAGGATTTTCTTGAAAAAAATGGTTTTGGTTATTTAAAGAAATTTGTTTTACCCCCTCTTTTGTCCTCTATGAAAATTTTAACAGAAAGAGGAATAAGGATAAAGAATTCTTTAAAAAATATAAAGGTGATTGAAACACATCCAACAATTTCAATTTTTTTAATTTTATTTGAAAACAATTTTCCTGTTAAGGATTTTCTGAAATATAAAAGGGATTATGAGATTTTTAAAAAACTCTGTAAGATTCTTGAAAAAATCCTTGAATATGAACTTGATTTTGAAATTCCTGATGAACTTGATGCCTTTATATGCTCCTATATTTCTTTTTTATTTTATAAAAATGAAGAAATACTATACCTTTCAAAAACAAAAACCCCATTTGTTATATATAATCCAGAAGAAAAATTGATTTGCAAAAATACAGTATATTAAAATTAAATTATATTAGATAGGTTAGAAAATAAAAAGGGGGTGAAAAATGAGAAGAGTTAGTCTAAAGTTACCTGATGATTATATCCAGGTTTTCAAAAAAACTTTAAAAGAATTAGAAACAACAAAAAAAATAATATATCTTTATTCACCTCCTGCTTATGGAAAAACAACAACCCTTTTAAAATTTTTCACTGATAAAAATTTTAACCCTGTATTTATTCAAATTGAAGAGAGGGATAATGATATTGAGACATTTAAAATTTCTCTTCTTAATCTCCTCTCCGAGTTTTCAATCACATTAAAGGAAAAAATTTCCCTTATAGATGGGAAAATGCTGTCCGAACTTTTCTTTAGTATTCTTGAGGATGAATATAAGAATATTTCTTTACCTGAAAATACATATTTTGTATTTCTTGATACTTACTATTTAACTGAGAATTTTGGAAAGATAATTAAAGATATTATTTTGCCAGTTTTTAAGAGTTTATCTTGTAAAGTTGTAATTGAGGCAAATTTGCCCTTTGAATTTGAAGAAGATGTGAAGATAATTGGTGATGAATATTTTACCCTCTCTGTTCAAGAGATAATGGATTTAGCACTCCTTTTTGATGAAAAAATTACTCTTGATGAGGTTTATCTCCTAAAAGAGAAAACAGAAGGCTGGCTTCTTCCCTGTATATTGTTTTTCAAAGATAAAAGGGAAACAAAGATAAAACTTGAATTTCTTTTAGAATGGCCAGAAATTTTAGAAGGTCTCCTTGAAGAAGTTTTTAAGAATTTAAAAGAGGAGGAGAAAATAGTTCTTTTAACTCTTGGACAGTTAAGGGAGTTTAATTATGAAGCAATAAGTTGGATAACTGGATATAAAAATCCAGAGAGGATGATAAATGAATTAAAAAGAAAGGGGTTCAGTCTAATTGAAGAGATAAGGGAAGGCACTATCATTTTTCGTTTTCATCATCTTTTAAAATCCTATCTTGAAAGAAGACTTAAAAAATTTCCACTTGGCTATGACCTTTTCTTCAGAATTCATATAAATGCTCTTGACTATTTTGAAAGCACAGGAGACCTTGAGAATGCTCTCTATCATGCAATAAAAATAAGGGATCCTTTAAAGTGTGGAAAATATTTAAAGGGAATAGTGATTGACCTTTTTAATCAGGGTAAAATTTCTGTTATAGAAAGTTTTTTAAAAGAGGTTGAAAAAGAAGGAATAATAAAAACACCTGAATTTATCCTTTCCGAAGGGATTTATTTAAATCTTGTTGAAAAATTTAAAGAATCAGTTGAAAAATTTGAAAAAGTTATTAAGGAGTTAAAAGAAGAAGATTATCTCATTGGTAAATATTTCATCCTTATAGGAAAAGAATTTCTTGGTGAAGAAGAGGATATTTTGATAGAAGAAGGGAATAGATTGCTTGAAGAAGTAAAGGAATACGAAAATATGCACAAGATAGAACTTGATTTTGAGAAAGACCCGTTGAGGATAATAAAGAGAAAAACATATACTTCACCTTCTTATTTTGTCTTTTTAATGTATGCCAGAATTTATAATTTTTTAGGAACTCTATATCATTCAAAAAGAGAGATTGAAAGGGCGATAGAGTTTTATGAAAAGAGTTTATCTTTCTTAAAGAAGATAAAAGATGATATGAGAATTTTAGGTGTAATTCACAACATAGGTGATGCTTTTCTTTTTAAGGGAAATAGAGAGGCACTTGAATATTTCAATAATGTGGTAAATTATCCTGTTCTTTTCCCTGATAAAGCTATGTCTTTAAATAATATCGGAGTATATTATGAAGTATTTGAGGGAGATTTAGAAAGGGCAGAGGAATATTATAGAAAAGCCCTTGAGGTGAGTGAGAAATTTTTACAGATAGAAAGAATTAGTATTTTCTATTCAAATTTACTTAATATTTATATAAAAAAGAAGGAAGAAGAAAAAATTTTTAAATGCCTTCAAGAAATTGAAAAAATCTCTCTTCTAACGAAAAATCCGGGAATTATAAATTCTTTTTACTTGAATAAAACAGAGGCATTAATGCGGATTGATAGACTCAAAGAAGCAGAGGAAACTCTAAGAAAGGTAGAAGAGACTGAGATTTTAAAGTTTGAGGAGGATAAATATTATAAGATGTATATTGAAGGAAAATTAAAATATTTAATGGGTAATATTTCCGAAGCAAAAAAACTCATAAACGAATCCCTTGAATGGAGCCTTTCAGAAGGTAGTTTCAGGGATAAAATTGAAAAACTTTATTTTATTTATGAAATTTATAAAAAATTTGGAGACCCTGAAATTATAAAGATAAGAAATATAGCAGAAAAACTCCTGAGGGAGAAAGGTTATTTAAAAAGGTTAAAGGATTTTGATATTGAAGTTTGAAAAAAAGTTAAATTCCTCTTTATAATTTTAAATATGAGAATCAGAATTCTTGATAAAATCATTGAGATAAAAGAGGATTTTCCTGAATATGTCTACGAGCTTTTAAAAAAACTTGATCTTTCACCTGAGGAAGTTATAGTTATAAGGGATAAAAAGGTTCTTGTTGAAAATGAAAAGTTAAATCCGGAGGATGAAATAGAGATAATAAAGGTTATTTCAGGTGGATGAGTTTATAAATAAATTAGAAAATATGGTTAATCTTATCTATAGAAACGAGGTTGACCCTTTCTATATTTCAATTTCTTTATTACTGGATGAGTTCTTTTTATTTTTAAAAGAAAATAAAATAGAAGATTTAGAAAAATATGTAGAATGTTTGCTTTTATTAGCACTTTTAGCGCATTTAAAAGTTTTGAGATTTTTAGGAAGGGAAGAAAAAGAAGAGGAAGAATTTTCTGAAATTTTAACAAATTTTAATGAGGAGGATGAAAAGGTAAAGATTATAACAAATTTTCTCTTTAAAAAGAAGGAACTTTTTGAAAATATTTTCAAAAGAGAAACGCCTCTTGAAGAAGATTTAAAAATTGAGCCATCCTATCTTTATAAGATATTTGAGGAATTAATTTCTCAATTTAAAGAAGAAAAAATTATATTTGATGATATACCAAAACTTGAGGAAAAGATGGATGAGATAATGGAAAAATTGAGATTGAAAAAATTTTTAAAGTTTAGAGAAATTTTTGAAAATTGTAAAAGAAAAATAGAGGTTATTGTTTATTTTCTTGCACTCTTAGAACTTTTAAAGAATAAAAAAATAAAACTTGTTCAAAAAAGGCTTTTTTCAGAAATCTATATTTATTTAACTTAATTCTTTGAATATTTTTCTTAAATTTCTTTTAAAAATTTTACTGAATTCTTTCTCCATTTTTTTTGTTTTTTCTAAAATTTCTTTTTTTTCATCTTCTCCAAGATTTTTTAAATTTATTAAAACATTCATGTATGCTCCATAAAAGGAAGAATAAAGACTCAAAAAAGCACAAGCAATATCAGATAATGCAGATTTCATCCCATATTTTAATACAGATTCAGAAATTTTCATTGCCTCAAGGGATTTTTCCATTAAATTGAATGGAACATTTATTATCTCAAAAAGGCTCTCTTTTATATCTTTCTTTTCCCTTAAATTTTTCAAATACTTCTCAAATGCCTCTTTGTCTTTTTCAACACTTAAAAGTGCAAACTCTTTTATTTCCCTCAATCTATCAGAAATTTCATAAAACTTTTCCCTTATTTTTTTATTCTTTATTCTATCAAATGATAAATTTAAAACCATTAAAGAAAGAGCACAGCCTAAGGAAGAAGAGAGAGCACTAACAGAGCCGCCACCGGGTGAAGGGCTTTCCCTTGAAATTTCATCAACAAAATCAATCAATTTTTCATTTAATAATTTTGATTTGAATATCTCAGGAAGTCCTATTACTTTCTTTTCAATCTCGAAAGGGGTAACATCTCTTAAACCAAGTGATTGAATTGCTGTCTCAAGAATATCTTTTGAGGGTATCCCAAAACTTTTTCCCTGTTTTTTTAGATAATATTTACCTGCTTCTAAAATCGCATCATAGGGAATAAGTCCAACTATTTCACTTCCTGTAACAGTTAAACCTCTTTCATTTGCAAGTTTTTTAGTCTCTTCATACACATGGTGTATATTCGTTATTTTATAATTTGTAAGATTTATACTTATCTGGACCCTATCATATTCAGGTATTTTCCATCCTATTGCCTTACATGCTTTAAACTTACCTGGTTTTTTGACAGGTTTCCCGATAACATTTTCCGGATCAATACTATGCATTTTTAAAAGTTCTATTAAGTCATATCCATGTTTTTCCTTAGTGTGCGCCATTGTTTCCTCAAGTGTTTTCCCTATGAAGTTGCAATTTCCACAGGGGAAGTAATTCTCTTTGTATCTAAGTATTTCACCTTTATAATAAAAGGGTTTTATATTACCCTTTCTTACACTCCTTCCTTTTTCCCTTAACTCAAATGCTATATCTGTTGCATATTTTGTTTCCCTTGTATTCAGGTTTATATTATATGCGATCAAAAAATCTCTAACACCAACTACTACTGCACCTGATTTTGGATTGAATACACAAGGTCCATAATCGGGTTTCCATCTTTTGTCTTTTAATTTTTCTTCTAAACCTTCATACTCTCCTTCTCTTATATTTGCAAGGTTTTCCCTCTCTGGTTTTGTTGCCGCCTTACCATATAGATAAACAGGAATATTTAATTCCTCACCAACCCTTTTTCCAACCTCCTTTGCAATCTCAATGCATTCCTCAAAACTCACATTTTTTAATGGAATAAAAGGAACAACATCAGCAGCACCTATCCTTGGGTGTGCCCCTTTATGCTTTCTCATATCTATTAATTCTATTGCCTTTTTAATTCCTGAAAATGCAGCCTCTTTAACACTTTCAAGAGACCCTATAAAGGTTATAACAGTTCTGTTTGTTTCATATCCCATTGATACATCAAGAATTTCTATTCCCTCTGCTGAACTAATCTCATTAACTATTTCATCAATTATTTTTTTATTTCTTCCTTCAGAAAAATTTGGAACACATTCAATAAGTTTCATATTCAATCCTCCTCCTCATAAATTGCACAGAATCTTGGATTTTCCCATAATATAACCCTTTTCACATTCGGGAACCTTTCTTTTACTTTATAATATATCCATTTTGCAAAATTTTCTGTTGATGTTATAAATTCAAACTCCTCATTCAAATTTTTATCATCGGGTAAAATTTCTTTAAGATAATTTTCTATCTCAAAGAAATCAATACCATAACCTTCCTCATTTAGTTTTTCGCACTCTATCTCAACTTCACATAAAAATTTATGCAAGTGATTCTTTTCTTTTTTCCCTTTATAAACTGGTAAAAAATGAGTTGCACTAAATTTTCTTTTCACCTTTAATATCCACATTATAAATACCCCTCCTTCTTTCTAAAAAATATTTCCACTAAGAAAAAGAGTGTTATAAAGATATAGGATAATATGTTTTTTCTTAAATCAAGTTCATATTTTTTTTCAAAGTATCTTTTTTGTTTGAAACTAAACTCATTCCTAATTTCATCTCCATTTGTTTTTCTTGCAAGTAATGATAAATATTCTCTATCAATACTATAAAGAGTTTTCTTTTCAGAAACTTCAAAATTTCCGGAAATCCTTTTTTCAAAATCTTCCCTTTTTATATTTATTTCAAAATCATACTTTCCCTTTTTCATCCTTAATTTTGGGGAGAGATATACACCTTTACCTTCATAAACCATTGGATAATACTTATCCTTTATTTTAATTTTTACATCTGAATCAAAGGATGGTTTTAAAAGAGGGGTAAATAGAAAGCATTTGATGAAGAAATCCTCATCTTCAATTAAGTTTCCTTTTATCTCAAAATAGGAAATTTCAGGATTTTTAAATTCACCTGTTTTAAATATTTGATTTAAAATTGTGTCCCTTGTATTTTCATCAAGGGGAAACAAAATTTCAAATAGATTTGTTATAAAAACATGGGTTTCTTTACCACTTTGAGAAACAACTTCAAATTCTTTTGAATTTGACTCAATTGAAAGAATTTTTTTCCCATAAATTTTTTTTAAAAAAACTTTTAAGGGTCTATCAATTTCAATCTCAAAATTTTCTCCCTTTAAGATATTTTCCCCTTTTAACTCCTCGGATTCAAACCCTTCATAGAAATAAAATATCCTTTTTGAGTTTGAAATCTTATCATAATCTTTTAACAAATCAGGAGAAACAAGTAGCAGAAAATCAGTTTCTTGCGGAATCTCTCCCTTTTCTATTTTTTCATTTATTTTAACAATTTTATCAGCGGAAACCCTAACAAAAACATTTATGTTTTCTGTAATTCTTTTTTTAATAAATTCTCTTAAGATTTTTAAAATGGGCGTTACCTTTTCACATATTATTAATACATCTACTCCTTTTTTAAGAACATTAACCTCAAATTCTTTTTTAATTCTCTCTCCATTTTTTAAAATTGATACATATATTTTTTTCTTACCTTCATTTTTAAAAGAAATCTTGAAATTAACCTTATTTTCACCTTCCTTTATCTCAATTTCTTTCTCAATATTTATTCCTTCCCCACTTATTTCTATTTTCCCTTTAGAGTTTTTCTCTGAATTCAAAAAAATTTCTATTAAAAATTCTTCATTTTCAAAAACATAACTCTTTGATTCAACCCTTATCTCTTCTGGAATTCCTATTTCAGGAAAAGTGTAAACATTTACCGGAACATTCATTTCTTCAAGGAATTTTTTAATCCTTTCGCTCAGATTACCATCAGAAATTAAAAGTATTTCAGAAATATTTTCTGCTTTAACTTTTTTGATAAATTCGTCCTCATCTTCAAGAAAAAATAATTTATAATCTCCTTTTATATTTTTTAAAAACTTTTCACCTTCCTTTATTTTATTCCCGTAATTCATACTTGGTCCTTTATCAAATATTACAAGATTTTCTCCCTTTTGTTTTAAGTTTAAATAAAATCTTGGATTAAAAATTAAATTTAAGAATAAAAAAAGCCAAAAAGATCTTAATAAGAATAAAAAAAATTTAAAATTTTTAAAATAAATTAAAATTCCAGAAATTAATGAAAGGATTAAGATTAAAAATATTTTCAAAATTTATAAGAAATATCTATTCTATGAATATCTCCAAAAACGCCAAAAGGCATATAAGAGTAAAATAAACCAATCTTCTTTATTTCAATTCCTATTCCACTTGAAAATCCTGAAAAAAGATCTCTTATACCTTCACCTATTTTTACATCCCTTGTATAAGTTGTGTATGATACAGATATTCTTAAGTTTTTTCCCCATTTATATAAATAAGATATCTCTCCATTCATTCCTTCATTTATTATATAAAATAAAGAAATCCCTGTTTCAAAGGTAGTAAATTTTAAACCACTACTATATGTAAATTTTAGAGGGAGACTGCTCCTCTCTTTATTAAATGGCTTTATTTCAAAACCAATATACTTTAATGTAAGGGAATTCCTCCATAAACCATCCTTAAAAACTTCCTTTTCATAAAACTCATATCCAAAGGAAAAGGCAATGCCCAAAGAAGAGTACTTATCAACTGCATTATAAATTAATTCAAAATTTCCGCCAATCTTATATTTTTCAATTATTGGAAAACAAAAATTTATAGAAATATTTTCTCCACTATACTCTCCTATTTCATTTCCGAATGTATCTGTCTTTGTAAATTTCCCGAGATAAAGAGAGCGGATCAAAATCCAGAAAACGGGCGATTTTCCGATTGGAAATGCTAAATATCCTTGATGCATATCAATTATATAATTTCCATAACCTGCCTCAAACATCCTTTCAACTTCAAAAACCTGGGATGGATTTATAAAAAGTGCAGAGGGAGATTTTCCAAAAAGCCCAAAAAGATTTAAAAGAGCGCTTTCCTTTGAAGATACAGGTATTTTTAGGTAATCATAAGTTCCTGCAAAAAGATAAAAGGGCACTATTAAAATTATCTTTTTCATTTTAAAATTATAATAAAAAATTAATGCAAAATTCAATGAAATATTTGAAAATTTCCATAAAGATATATTAAAATTAAACACAAAAAAAGGAATAAAAAATGAAGACAATTGGTGAACATTATATAGTAGAAGCATCAGGTTGTAATCCAGAAATAATAGGGGATATTGAAAGGGTCCAGCATATCCTCGTTAAGGCCGCGGAAAAGGCAAATGTTCGGGTTTGGGCTGTTTCATTTCACAGGTTTCCACCAAATGGAGTGTCAGGTGTAATAGTAATTTCAGAATCTCACCTTTCAATACATACATGGCCAGAATATGGATATGCAGCCCTTGACATATATACATGTGGGGAGCATTCAAAACCAGAGGAAGCAGTGAATTATATTCTTGAGGAATTTAAAGCGAGTTCTGTTCACATATCAGAGATCACAAGGGGAATAGACGAAGGTGATCAGGTTTATTATCATTCTATAATTACATGGGAAGAAGAGTTCGACCTTTCCCAGGAAAAACTTAAAATGGAAAGTATATTAAAAGAGATAAGATGGACTAAAGATAAAGAGCCCGATAAACTCTTTGAAAAGGTGGTTCATCTTCTTTATGATAATTTTAAACATTATGATTGGGTTGGGGTATACTTTGTTAAAGGGAATAACCTGGTTTTGGGTCCATGGAAAGGGGAAAGAGAAACAGAGCATAAAGTTATACCAATTGGTAAGGGAATATGTGGAGCAGCAGCAAAAGAAAAAAATACAATAATAGTTAATGATGTGAAAAAGGATGCAAGATATATTCACTGTTTTGAGGAGACAAAATCTGAAATAGTTGTACCTATAATAAAGAATGGGGAGGTAAAAGGAGAGATTGATATTGACTCAGAAATACCCTCTGCTTTTACAACAAGAGATAAAAATTTCCTTGAAAAAATTTCAGAAATTTTAAAAGATGTTTTATAAACTGAAATGAAAACAAAGCTTAAATTCTCTTTTGTTTTATCTATATTTCTTTTATTTTGCTCAAAATGTGGTGGAACTTCAAAATTAAAAAAAGCACCCGATTTTGTACTTGAAGAAATAAGTGGTGAAGAATTTCATTTTTATGAACATATTAAGGATAAGGTTGTAATCATAGATTTTTGGGATACCTGGTGTCCACCCTGTAGAGCAGAAATTCCCCATTTTATAGAAATTTATTCAGAGTATGAAGATAAAGGAGTTTTAATAATAGGAATTGCTTTTGCAAGGGAAGGAATTGAAAAGGTTAAGTCCTTTTACAGAGATTATGGAATAAATTATCCTGTGCTTATTGCAAATAGAGAAGTTGTTGAATCATATGGTGGTATAAGTGCAATACCAACTACTTTTATAATAAATAAAAAAGGTGAAATTGTTGAAAAGGTTATAGGGTATAGAGATAAAGAGTTTTTTAAAGAAAAAATTGAAGAACTTTTGAAATGAATAAAATAAAAATTTTATCAGGTCTTACCTCATGGAAATTAAAAGAGGATATATGTGCCCATCTCGGTATAGAGCCTTGTGCCCTTGAAGTGGCAAGATTCAAAGATGGTGAGATAAGAATACAGATAAAAGAAAATATAAGGGGATGCGATATCTTTATAGTCCAAAGTACACATCCACCAGCAGAAAATCTACTTGAACTTTTACTTTTGATAGATGCCGCAAAAAGGGCTTCTGCTAAAAGAATAACAGCAATCATTCCTTATTTTGGTTATGCAAGACAGGACAGAAAGGATAGACCAAGAGTACCAATTTCAGCAAAACTTATAGCAAATCTAATACAAACCGCAGGTGTTGATAGAGTTGTAACAATTGACCTTCATTCTGATCAAATTCAGGGATTTTTTGATATTCCTTTAGATAACATATATGCCTTTCCTGTTTTCAAAGAATATCTTGGTCCTTTAGATTCAAAATTTTTTTCTATAGTTTCTCCTGATGTTGGTGGAACAAATAGAGCAACTGCTTTTGCAAAAAGACTCGGTGATTTACCCCTTGCGGTTGTGGATAAGAGAAGACCTGCACCAAATATGTCAGAAGTTATGCATGTTATAGGTAATGTTGGAGATAAAAATATCATAATTGTTGATGATATAATAGATACTGGTGGTACAATCTACCTTTCTTCCCAAAAACTTAAAGAGGTTGGTGCAAAAGCAATATGGGTATGTGCAACCCATGCAATTTTATCAGGTGATGCTGTTTCCTTACTTGAAAATAGTCCAATTGATAGAATAATAGTTACAGATACAATACCAATTCCAGAACATAAGAGGATGAAAAAATTGGAGATTTTAACTGTTTCGGGTTTGATCGCTGAAGCAATTAAGAGAATCCATGAAGAAAGAAGCATTAGTGCTTTATTTATTTAAAAGGGAGGAATATGAAAATATATAAATTAAAGGGTGAATTAAGAGAAAAAATTGGAACGAATGAGGCAAGGAGAATAAGAAAAAAAGGTTTTATAACAGGAGAAATGTATGGTGCCCATGAAAATAATGTCCATATAAAAATAAATGCAAAAGATTTCCAGAACTTTTTAAAAGAGATAAAAAAGGAAACTGTCTTGATTGATCTTGAAGTGAACGGTAAAAACTATAAATGTATCCTTAAAGAACTTCAGAGAGATTTTATAACGGGTTTTCCAATCCATGCTGACTTTCAGATTTTACACGAGAAGGAAATGATAGTTGTTTCAGTGCCTCTTGTTCTTGTTGGTGTCCCTGAGGGTTTAAAATTGGGTGGCACTTTAGAACATCTTAAAAGAGAAGTAAGTATAAAAGCAATTCCATCAAAAATTCCAGGGTTTTTGGAAGTTGATATAAGTAAACTCAAAATAGGTGAATCTATTCATATAAAGGATTTAAAACTTCCAGAAGGGGTTTATATTGCTCAAAATCCAGAAGAGACAGTATGTACAATTCTTTCACCTAAAAAGGCTGTAGAAGCACCTCGTGAAGAAGTAAAAGAGATGCCTCTTCCGGAAGAAAAGAAAGAAGAAGAATAATGCTTTATATAATTGGATTGGGTAATCCTGGTAGAGTTTATGAGTTTACAAGACACAATGTTGGCAAGCTTTTTGTCCTTTACCTTGGTGAAGGAAACTTTTTAGAAGGGGAAGGACACTTTTTTTATAAAGAAACAGATTATGGAATTCTTATAGTGCCAAATTTATATATGAATGAAAGTGGTAAGGTATTTAATGATTTAAAAAAAAATTCAAAATGGAAATTGAGGAAATCTTGGTAGTTCATGATGCCGCTGACCTTGCTTTTGGTAAGGTAAAATTAAAAATAAAAGGTGGAGCAGGTGGTCATAAAGGGGTTTCTTCAATTATATACTATCTTCAAAGTGAAAATTTTTTAAGATTAAAAATAGGGATAGGAAAAGAAAAACCTTTGAAAGAATATGTTCTTTCTGAATTTAAAGAAGAGGAAAGGTTCTTTTTATTTAAAGATCTTTTTCCCTTTTTAAAAAAAGGTATTGAAATACTTTTTAAGGAGGGATTAAATAAGGCAATGAATTTTATAAATAGTTTAGGAGGAGGTGAATATGAATAGTCCATTTGTATTTGCTTCAATTTTTATTGGTTTAATTTCGGTTTTTTATTCAATTCTTGTTGCAAGGTATGTGATGCGGCAGGATGCTGGAACAGAAGAAATGATCAAAATTTCAGAAGCAGTCCATGAAGGGGCAATGGCATTTATAAAAAGGGAATTTATCACAATTTTATTTTTCATAATATTTGTTGTAATGCTTTTATTTTTATCCCTTTTAACAAAGTCAATCAAATTTGCACTTGCAACCTGTGTGTCTTATATAATTGGTGCATCCTTTTCCCTCTTTTCAGCATGGTTTGGAATGAGAATTTCTACAAGAGCAAATGCAAGAACTGCTCAGGCAGCAAAGAAAGGTTTTAATTATGCTCTTTCACTTGCATTTTTTGGTGGCTCTGTAATGGGTATAATGATTGTGGGGCTTGGGATATTAGGAATTTCTCTTCTTTTTTTAATTTTCTCAAACCTTTCAAAAGAGGTTGAGTTGGTATTGAAAGCGGCAAAGGCTGCTTCTGTGCTTGCTGGCTTTTCAATGGGTGCTTCATCAGTTGCACTTTTTGCAAGGGTTGGTGGAGGAGTATATACAAAGGCTGCAGATGTTGGTGCAGACTTAGTTGGAAAGGTTGAAGCAGGGATTCCTGAAGACGATCCAAGAAATCCTGCGGTTATTGCAGATAATGTTGGGGATAATGTTGGTGATGTTGCAGGTATGGGTGCAGACCTTTATGAGTCCTTTGTCGGTTCAATAATTTCTGGACTTATAATTGCAGGGAGTATGAAAAGTGAAAAAGGAATGCTCCTTGCAATATTTATTCCTGCCCTTGGTATTCTCTCTTCAATTTTTGGTATATTTTTAATAAAAAGAGCAAAGGGTGAGCCTTCAAAAGCACTCCTTAACTCGGTTCTTTTTTCATCTTTAATTTTTATGATTTCCTCATTTTTAACCGTTTATTTTTTATATAGTGGAAATATAAGAAATTTCTGGCCAATTTTTTCAGGTATCCTTGTTGGTATTGTAATTGGTATATTTACTGAATATTATACAATAAATAAAAAATTTTTAAAAGAAGTTGCGGAATCTGCGAGAGCAGGTGTTGCAACCAATATACTTACAGGAATTTCCATAGGCATGGGAAGTGCTGTTTTACCTGTTATTCTGATAGCAATTGCAATAATAATATCATACCTTTCATCAGGATTTTTTGGAGTTGCTCTTGCAGGAATAGGGATGCTTGGTACAGCAGGAATAACAATTTCTGTTGATGCTTATGGTCCAATTGCAGATAATGCAGGAGGAATTGCTGAGATGGCGCACCTTGGTGAAGATATAAGAAAGATAACTGATTCTCTTGATGCTGCAGGAAATACAACTGCTGCAATAGGCAAAGGTTTTGCAATAGGTTCAGCAGCACTCACTGCACTTGCCCTTTTCAGTGCTTATACGCAGACTTTAAAAAGTTTTGGAATTGAAATTAATTTAAGTATTCTTGATCCAAAGGTTACAGCAGGTCTTTTCATAGGTGGTGTAATACCGTTTTTCTTTTCCTCTTCAACAATAAGAGCGGTTGGAAGAACTGCAAAACTTGTGGTTGAGGAGGTTAGAAGACAGTTTAAAGAAATAAAAGGACTCATGGAGGGAAAGGCAAAGCCTGAATATGCAAGATGTGTTGATATTACAACAAAAGGAGCACTCAAGAACTTGCTTCTACCAGGGCTTGTTGCATTTATAACTCCTTTAATAGTTGGAATAATTTTTGGACCAAATTCAGTTGGTGGGCTCATCGCAGGTTCACTCATTACAGGAGTTCCAATGGCATTATTTATGGCAAATTCAGGGGCATTGTGGGACAATTCAAAAAAATGGATTGAAGCAGGAAATTTAGGTGGTAAAGGTTCAAAGGAGCATAAAGCTTCTGTTGAAGGTGATACAGTGGGAGACCCCTTTAAAGATACTGCCGGACCATCTTTAAATATACTTTTAAAACTTATGGCAATAGTATCTCTTGTTTTTACACCAATCATAATCTATTTGAATAGTTTTATAAAGTTTTAAATGAAACTTAAAAGAAAGGACTTAATTTCTTTAAGGGATCTGGATAGAGAGGAGATTGAGATAATTTTTGATGTTGCCACTTCCTTTAAAGAAGTTTTAAAAAGACCTATACCAAAAGTTCCTTCTTTAAGAGGAAAAACAGTTTGTAATCTTTTCTTTGAACCTTCAACAAGAACAAGGTCTTCATTTGAACTTGCTGAAAAAAGGCTATCAGCAGATTCCCTGAATTTTTCAGCAAGTGCATCTTCAGTTACAAAAGGTGAAACAACACTTGATACTTTAAAAAATATTGCTGCAATGAGGGTTGATGCCTTTGTGATAAGACATTCTTTCTCGGGTGCCTCACATTTTCTTGCAAAACATACTCCTGCTTCTGTAATAAATGCAGGTGATGGAATAAATGAACATCCAACACAGGCACTTTTAGATATTTATACAATAAAGGAAAAAAAGGGAAAACTTGAAAGTTTAAAAGTTTTAATAGTGGGGGATATACTTCATTCAAGGGTAGCAAGATCGAACATTTATGGAATGCTGAAGATGGGAATGGATGTTACACTTTGTGGTCCTCCAACACTTTTACCGCAGGAGTTAAAAGTGATTGGATGTAAAATTTCTTATAAACTTGATGAGGTTCTAAAAGATGCAGATGTTATAATGGCTTTAAGGGTTCAAAAGGAAAGAGGCGGGATTTCTTTTATACCTTCTTTCCGTGAATATAGAAAGATTTACGGGATAACTCGTGAAAGGCTTAAATATATAAAAGAGGATGCACTCATAATGCATCCCGGTCCTGTAAATTGGGGGGTTGAACTTGATTATGAAGTTCTTGACTCAAATAGAAATATTATATTAGAGCAGGTTGAAAATGGTGTTGCAATAAGGATGGCTGTTTTATACCTTCTTTTAGGACCAGGGAAAGAAGAGACTCTAAATTAGATTAAAGGAGGCAATGATAAAACAGGGACCTCACTTTCCCTTATAATTCTTTCTGCAACAGAACCAAATAATGCTTTTTCAATTCCGCCTCTTCCATGTGTTGTCATTATTATCATATCTGCCTTTATATCTTTTTGAATTCTTAATATTCCGCTCGCGGCATCAGGTGATTTTTCAACAATTATCTCACCCAGTATTTTCTTTTCCTCTCCTATTTTCTTTTTTATTTCCTCTTCCACTTTTTCTGCTGCTTCCCATTTTGCCATACTCTCTAAGATAACAAGTACATGTAAAAAATAAATTTTTGAATTAAAAATTTGTTTCATAATATTTGCATAAGGTATTGCTTGAAAGGATAATGGTGAAAGATCCACTGGTACAAGGATTATCTCTGGTTTTTTCTCAATTTTTACTCTTGTTGTAAGAACAGGAAACTTTTTCCTTTCTATTACTCTCCAGGTTGTTGAACCTATAAAATAATTCTCTATTCCATAAGTGGTTTGGGTTCCCATTACAATGAGGTCGGGTTTTATTTCTTCTGCATATTCTATTATCTGGGTACTTGCCTTTCCATACTTTATTTTCCCTTGTGCTTCAACTCCCTCTTTTTTTAATTCTTCAATTTTCTTATTTATTTCTTTTTTCCTTTTTTCCTCTTCTTCTTTCAAAAATTTCTCAACCTTTTCTTCATAACCCAGAATTTTTACAAGTGGCGCTTCTATTTTTTCAATAACATTTAAAAGGTATAAATTTGCCTTTAATTTTTTTGCTAAAAATGAAGATGATGAGATTAAAACTTCTGGTTCTTTTTCAATTTCAATGGGACAGAGTATTTTTTCAATCTTCATTATTTTTCTCCTTTAAATAAAAGTTTTGAACTAAAGAAATAAATTAAAAATAAGGCTAAGAAGATTATCGCAAGAATTCTTGTATTATGGGAGAAATATGCAACAACTGCACAAAAAATAGGAACAATTGATAAAAGTGCAATTCTTTTTGATAGAAATATTAAAGAAAAAAAGATAAAAAGCATCCCTATTATAATAAAAATTACCCCTTCTTTCATTTTATTCTCCTTTTTTTATTTCTATATTGTAAGTTATTTTTGTCTTTGGTTTCAAATTGTTTGAAACTGAACAATACTTCTCAAGTGAAAGATTTATTGCTTTCTCCACTTTTTCCTTTTCAATATTTTCACCCTTTAAAATGTAATTCAATCTTATTTCTTCAAAATATTTTGGATGCTCCTCCTTTCTTTTTCCTTCAACTTCAATTTCAATTTCTTCGTAATCTACTTTCATCTTATTCAGTATTGAAATAATATCCATAAGTGTACAGGCACCACAGGCAATAAGAAGATATTCCATTGGAGAAGGAGCACTTTCAAATCCTCCAACTTCTTTTTTTGTATCTATTATTACTCTATGTCCTGAGGAATTCTCTCCAAAAAGTTTTAACCCTTCAATCTTTTTAACCCTTACTTTCATTTCTTCCAAATAGTTCTAAATTAAATAACTTTTCCATACTTTCCCTTATTTCAGATTTTTTAACTTCTTCCTTTTTAAGAACAATATTTAAATTTACTTCTTTCCCGTATACTTCTTTGATCTTTTCTTCTATAATTTCTCTTTTTGTTTCAATCATTTCATAAATTGCTGAACCTATTTCTACTGAAATTTCTTTTTCCTTTATTTTTGGCTCAATATTTTTAATTGCTAAAAAGAGTGTATTGTTTATCTCTTTAATCTTCTCAAGAAATATTTCCCATTTGTCTTTTTCTTCTATCTTAACTTCTTCTGGGATAGTTTTTTCCCTTACTTCTTTAATAGAAAGTGCTTTAAGAATCTTTTCAACATCAACACTTCTTGGCAGATAACACATTTTTGATATTAAAAATTCAATATAAATCCTTGGATTAGAAATCCATCTTAACGAGCCTTCAGCATCCAGTAATAATTTTATCATTCTTATGATATCAATCTCCTTTAAATTTTCTGGTAACTCTTTGCCATTTAAAACATGTTCTTTAAGGATTTCATTCAGGTACTCCTCAAAACCTCTTACAAAATTTATTTCGCTTATACCTCTTTCAAATATTTTCTTAATGTGTAAAAGGCAGGTAGAAAAGTTCCCATTTACTATTTCATTCCATAAATCTTTGTATATTTCTTCTTCAACAAATCCTATTATTTCATTTACATCCTTTAAATTTATTTTTTCAGGATTATACATGTATGCTTTTTCTAAAAGGGTAAGCGCATCTCTTAAGCTTCCTTCCGAACTTTCTGCAATTTTTTCTAATGCCTTTTCTTCAATATTTATTTTTTCTTTTTCTGCTATTCCCTTTAACCTCTTTAGAATTTCTTCTTTTTTTATTGGGAAAAGGTCAAAAGCCAGTGTCCTTGAGATTATTGTATCTGGAACCCTTTGTTTTTCAGTCGTTGCAAATATGAATATAACATTTGGTGGTGGCTCTTCAAGCGTTTTTAAAAGGGCATTGAAGGCTTCCTGTGTAAGCATATGAACTTCATCAATTATTATTATCTTGTATCTTGATTTGAGAGGAACAAGTTTCACATTTTCTCTTAAAATTCTTATTTCATCTATTCCCCTATTTGAAGCCCCATCTATTTCAAGAACATCTACATTCTTTCCCTCAGAAATTGATATGCAATTTTCACACGCGTTGCAGGGATTGCAAGATATACCCCTTTCACAGTTTAATGATTTTGCAACTATCCTTGCAAGTGTTGTCTTACCTATCCCCCTTTGTCCGGAAAATAAAATTGCAGTTATATCTTTACCTATTTTCCCTATACTTATTGCGTTCTTCAAAACCTTTGTTGTAATATCCTGTCCCACAACTTCTGAAAAACTCTTAGGTCTATATTTTCTTGCAAGATTCATTTTAAAAACTTTTTTATTTTTTCAAATATCTCTTCTGTTTTTTTCTTTTCTTTGAATTCTCCTATAATTCTTATAACAGGTTCAGTATTTGATTTTCTTATATGCAAAAAACCATCATCAAAATTTAAAAGTAAACCATCTTCTTTATTAATTTCTTTTGGTTTTAAAATTTTAATGAATTTGTTTAAATTTATTTTTTTATAAGGTATTTTCATCTTTTTCATAAAAAATTCAGGAAAGAGTTTTTCAAAATCTCTTGAATCTTCTGTTTCACATAATAAAGAAAGAATGCCTGCAATTCCTACCAGTGAATCCCTTGTAAAATTTATGTTCCTGTATATAACACCTCCATTCCCCTCCCCACCTAAGATTGCCTTTTCCTTTTCCATCTTTTCCACAACAAAGGCTTCACCAACTTTTGTTCTTTTAAGGGCTATTCCAAATTTTTTTGTAACCTCATCAATCATTCTTGATGTAGAATAGTTTGTTACAACAGGTGTTTTTTCTTTCATTTTTGAAAGCATATAATATGTAAAAAGTGGGAGGGTATGCTCTTCTGATAAAATTTTTCCACCCTTTAAAATAATAACAAGTCTATCTCCATCAGCGTCAGTTGCAAAGCCAATGTCAAGATTTTTTTCTATAACAAGTTTTCTTAAAGAATCAAGGTTATTTGCAGTGGGTTCTATCTCTCTTTCAAATTCTCCTGGCTTATCACAGTTTATCTTGAAGACATGGGTATTCAACTTCTCACATAATAGTGGAATTGCATAATAGGCAGAACCATTAGCACCATCTATGCCCACCTTAAATCTTTTTTCCTTTATCTTTTCTATATTAAATATCTTTTCATTAAGTATTGCCTCTATATGTTTTTCAATATAATCTTCTTTTTCAACTTTTTTAATCTCCTCAGTCTTTTTATATTTTGGTTTTTTATTTAATAATTTTTTCAAAATTTTTATTTCTTTTTCCTTTAAAAATGTTCCATTTTCTCCTATAAATTTTAAAGCATTCCACTCAGGTGGATTATGACTCCCTGTTACTGCTATTCCTCCTTTTGCTTTTTCTTCTCTAACTGCAAAAAGAATCGTTGGGGTCGGCACAACCCCTATATCAACCGGAAGAGTTCCTGCCCCTAAAAGTCCTGAAATTGCCGCAAACTTTATCATCTCACTTGATTTTCTTGTATCCTGTCCTATTATTACTTTATCTTTTCCGATAAAATTTCCAAAATGGGCACTTATCCTTCCAACAAGTTCAGGAACGAGGCTCTCCCCAATTATTCCTCTTAGACCTGAAACCGTGAAAAATAAATTATCCACTTTCCTTTTTAAGCCGGGGACAGGAGTTGAACCTGCAACCTGCCGCTTACGAAGCGGCTGCTCTAACCTTTGAGCTACCCCGGCTTATAGTAAAGAATGCCGGGGCCCGGAATCGAACCGGGGACACCTGGATTTTCAGTCCAGTGCTCTACCGACTGAGCTACCCCGGCAAAAGGTTATTATAACATTATTATAATAAAGGTAAAGATAATAAAATTTCAAATAATAGATATTTTCATTAATTCTAACTCACATCTTAAATTGGTATTGAAATTTTAAAAACACTTGATGATCCTTTGCAATCAGTTTAGATGGATATTTTAATGTATTTAAATTTGCACCAAGATAAAAGAGCACAAATGGAGTTGGTTGATATGAAATTAATGGATAAAATCCTAAATCTTTTGTATAAGTGTAATAAGTAGTCATAAGACGAAAAGATAAAGAAGTGGTTAAATGATAAGAAATATTGGTATAAAAAGTATATACATCATAAATCTCGTTTCTATATTTTTCCTTATAAAGAATCTCTCTCTGAAAGCCTGTAAATAACCGAAGATTTGTGAGATTAATTATTATATTAGAATAAAGGAATACCATGTATGCAGAAGAGAGCTCAGCATAATATATACTTTTTCCATAATTTGTGCCAGATGCAATTGTTAACCATTTAAAAGGTGTAATATTCATCCATGAATTTATATAATTTAAATTTTTAAAGTATACATTAAAATAATTTTTTCTATATAAGCCTTTTGAAAGCCCAAATTTAGTTTGAGCAAATGAGAAATGAGAATAGAAACCAAAACTTACCCCTTCATATTTAATTTTATCATCATAATTTTTATCTATCTCATAAGAAAATAAAATTCCTGTTTCATCAATAAGGTATTTATGAGGATAAATACGGGGATTAAGAGAAAATTCTTTTTTATAAAAATTATTCCTCTCTATAAAACCTGTTTCACAGCGAAAAGTTGGCGAAAAAGACTTATATTTAAAATATGCTGATAGATTTCTAAAAAATAAATCAAAACTTGTATAATGAGCATATCCTTCAAATTTTTCTCCATCAAATCTATCTGAGTATTTAGTGAATTTTAATCCATATCCTTTAAAAAGAGAAGAATCTTCTGGTTCTTTTGTTTCAGAGTAAATCCCCTGGTAAGTAAAAATATAATGTTTTAAAAAAGAAAGTTTTGTATCAAAACTTAGTGCCCTGTTGAATCCGTTATTTTTACTATCAGGAAGAACTTCCCTACCTGAAAATAGAAAACCTATATGTGATTCTTTATTTAAAAAATTTGATTTTGTTCTTAAAATGTTAATGAATGACCTTTTATAAGAAGAAAGGGAAATACTGAATTCCTCAAAGGGTAAAATATAAGGTGTATTTTCATCATAAGAACTTATTAAAGAAAAGTCAAAAGAGCGGATTTGTCCAGTCAATTTCAATCCATAAAGTGGATTATTTATCATTCTGGTATAAACTGCATCTATTGGCATGTTGAATAAGTCCATCCTTTCCATAAAAAATGGTCTTTTCTCTGGATAATAAATAGCAAATACAGTATTTAAATTTATATATGGAATATCAGTTTCTATCTGAGCATAATCAGGGTTCAATGTGAAATCGCAAACTAAATTATTTGAAATCCTATATTTCCCTGTAAGACCCAAGTCAAATTTACCTCTGTCCCCTTGATATCTTTCCTTTCTCACCCCGTTTTCTGAACCTATTAAATATGGAAAAATATCTAATTTCTTTCCTTTAGAATATATTCTTTCAGGGATAACAAGAATTGCACCCTTACTAAAAGGGGAAGGTGTGTCTCTTGAAACAAAAGGCCATGTATATATTTCTACACTTTCTCGTGGTCTAAATCGCAAAAAAATAATTCTCCATTCCTGTTTTTCTTTTTCTAAAAATCTTAATGAGGGGAAAGGTATTTTAAACTCACAAGACCAGAAATTTTCCCCTATATGTGATTTAACTTCCCATTCTGTATCAAATTTATAATCCTCTTTATTTTCTGGAGGTGGAAGATATAAACCATCATATTGAACAGATAATGAATTTGTTCCAAATATATAACCTTCCATTTCCCTTCCGTAAGTGTCAATATAAATAAAAATTTTATCATCAGGCATCCACTCATCTCTTTTGCTCATAGTTTTTCGCAAAGTAGATATATCATCATAAAACTTAAATGCAAAATATATATTATTTTCATCATAACCAATAAAGCATTCAGTTTTAAAAGGGCATTTCCTTCCTTCTTTTGGTGAGAATTCTATAAACTCATCTATAGGGATCCTCATTTCTTCCCATTCATCCGGGGAAATTATTCCATCAATTTCAGGGGAATTTCTAAACTTCTTTATCTCAACAATTTCTCTTGCATTTAGAATTATATTTATCAATATAAATGTTATTATAACTTTCAAAATGTTAAATTTCATTTTATCCTCCCTTTTTTAAATTTTTAATTTGGCTGGTACCAGCCTTTTGACATTCTACAAATTTTTTCACATATTTATTGAAATAAAAACTGCTAAAATTACATCTTTTAGGGTTATTCATAGAAATAAAAGGACAACCCCTTATATATAGTAC
>CBFGJO010000020.1:0-27294 GCA_965649125.1 Caldifarciminota bacterium
TATTCTTTCACATTTCTTAATAAATTTATCTATAAGCTTTTTTGAAAGCTTTGACTTCGCCTCTCCTATAAGTGTATAAACTTTACAATTTTTTATCGCCTCTCCATAAATATTAACCTCTATATATTCCCCTAAACTCTAACCGAATTTACACCTCGGGTGTGTAAATATCAGGGGATTCCATTCAATCAAATTTAAATCCCCTTTCAATGTCTTCAATATACTTTTTTAACTTTTCAATAGGTTTTTGTGCATGGGTTAGTGGTCTTCCAACAACTACATATGTTGCCCCTTCTTTTATTGCGAATGATGGTGTGGATACCCTTTCCTGATCAAAACTTTCATCTTCAGGGAGTCTCACTCCTGGTGTTATTATTATAAAATCTTTTCCACAAATTTCTCTTATTCTTTTTGCTTCAAGGGGAGATGATACAATTCCATCAAGTCCTGCGCTCTTTGCCATATTCGCAAGTATTTCTGCACCTTTTGAGATTGAAAAACCCACAAGGTCTTCAACTGCTGCTTCCTGCATACTTGTTAATATTGTTACTCCAACAATAAGTGGTCTTTTCCCATATCTCTTTTCAAAATCCCAGGCAGTTTTAATACCCTGTTCAAGCATTTCAAAACCACCGAGTGTATGAACTGTTAACATGTCAATTTCAAGATAGGAAGCCGCTTCAATAGATTGAGCAACCACAAAAGGTATATCATGAAATTTTAAATCAAGAAAAACTTTTAAATTCTCCTTTTTTAATTCTTCAATGAATTTATTACCACCTGAGATATAAAGGGGGAATCCTATTTTAAACCACTTAATTTTTTCCTTAAATATTTCTATCCATTCTCTTGCTTTATTAACAGAATTTGTATTTAATGCAAGAATTATTCTTTCGTATGCTTCCATTTTTTATTCAAATAACCTATAATTTCTTCTAACTTCATATTTTCTCTTTTTAAAAATTCTTTAATTCCGTCTATTATTTTAAAGCAAACCCATGGGTCAATGAAATTCTGTGTTCCAATTTGAACAGCTCTTGCGCCTGCAAGTAAAAACTCAATTGCGCTTTTTGTATCACTTATTCCGCCAACCCCGATAATTGGTATATCTACTTCTTGATAAACTTTATAAACAATATAAAGGGCTATCGGTCTTATTGCAGGTCCTGAAAGCCCGCCAAACCCTCTTTTTAATTTAAAACAAAAGTTTTCTACATCAATACTTGTTCCAATGATTGTGTTTATGAGTGTCAAAGCGTCTGCACCACCTTTTTCAGCAGCCTTTGAAGTCCTCACTATATCAACAAAATTTGGTGAAAGTTTAACAAATATTACTCCATTGAAATTTTCCCTTACCTTTTCCACTACTTTTCTTACAATTCTTTCATTTTTTCCAAACTCAATTCCTCCTTTTTCTACATTTGGACAGGAAAGATTTAATTCAATACATCTTATTCCTTCTTTTTCAAGAATTTTTGAAATCTCAACATATTCTTCAATTTTTTCTCCAAATACATTTACTATTATTTCTGTTCCGGTATTTTTTAAAACTGGTAATTTTTCTTTTACAAATCTTTCTATTCCAATATTTTCAAGTCCTATTGAATTTAAGAGCCCGCAAGGAGTTTCAGCAAGCCTTGGAGGTGGATTCCCCTTCCTTTCTTTCAAACTTATTCCCTTTGTAACAATTGCTCCAAGTTTTTCAAGGGGTAAAATATCTTTAAGTTCATCTCCATAACCAAATGTTCCCGATGCAGTGAAAACAGGGTTTTTGAATTCCACATTCTTTATCCTTATTTTCATATCTCAATATCTTTTAATAAAAATAAAGGGCCTTCCTTACATACTCTTATATACCTATCTTCCCCCCTTTTTTTTACAGCACATCCCATACATATTTCAAAACCACAACCCATTATCCCTTCAAGAGAAACATAACTTCTTTGAGGAGGAAGTATTTTTTCAAAATTTTTTAGCATTTCATAAGGACCGCACAAAAAGTATTTTGTTTTTTCTGAATCAATCTTTTCAAATTCTTCTTTGAATAGGGTAGTTAAAATTCCTTTAAAACCAAAGGAGCCATCTTCTGTGGAAATAAAAATTTTATCACTTATTTCTTCAACCCTCTTTAAAATATAAGGGTTTGGAGAATATTTAAAACCCATAAAAAATATTTTTTTGTTTTCTATTCTTTCTGCGTAAAAACAAAGAGGAACAATTCCTGTTCCTCCTCCTATAAGAACTATTGTATCATTTTTTTCGCAAGACGGAAAGGGTTTACCAAGAGGACCTATCACCGATATTTTCCCTTTTTTCTCTTTTCTTAATATTTTTGTTCCTGTTCCTCTCTCCTTTATTAAAAGTTCTATATAATTTTCTTTTGCACTCCATATACTGAAAGGTCTCCTTAAAAGAGGAAAGTCTCCTTCCTGAACTTTTATATTTATAAACTGTCCAGGTTTTGCAAGTTTTGATATCTGTGGTGAAGAGAGTATCATTTCATAATAATCCCTGTCAAGATCTATAATGTTAATTATTTCTGCTTTCTCTTCAACGAACATTCATTCTCCTTTCTATTTCCTCAATATAAAAACTTTTTGGATACCTTTTTTTAAATTCCTCAAAGGTAGTATAAGCATTTTCCTTTTTTAAAATTTCTTTTTGTAAAAAGAATAAAAAATAATATGCTTTTGGTGTATAAATTGGATCATCATATTGAGTTGCTTTTTTTAAAAAATGTTCACTCATTAAAGGTTTTAAAAGTTTTATATAATAATCTTCTGCAAGTAAAAGATAATCTTTTACCTCTTTGTTTTCCTTTTTTTCTAAATTTTTAAATTTTTCTAAAACTTCCATATATTCATTTGCCTTCTTACCATATTTTGTATATGAAGAAATTTTTAATATTTCTTTTAATATTTCCTCCTTCTTTTCTAAACTATCCCTTTCATCATAAGTTTCAGCGATTTCAAATAGAACTCTTTGTTTTAAACTATCCTCTTTTATTTTATCTTTAAAATCGCTTAAAAGATCTCTTATAAATTCTCCTTTATTTTTTTTAATTTCAATCATTTTAAAAAAAGCCTCAGTTGAAGAAGTTTTCTTATAAACATTTTCAAGTATTTCTATTCCTTTTTGAGTATCACCTTTTGAAACATAAACATCTGATAGAATTAAATAATGGGGAACGGGCATTTCTTCTTCTTTATAAAATTCATTTAAAAATGAAATTGCATTTTCCTCTTCATGTAGTTTTACATAACTTTTTAAAATCATTTGAGCAATTTTCTCTTTTAGATTATGCTTTTTGAATTTCCTTAGAATATTTTCTCCCTCCCTTACTACACTTTTATAATCTTCATTCAGAAAATCATAAAACATTTTATAAAACATTTTTTCTTCTTCCTTTATCTTCTTAAATAACTCTGTATCCCTTGTTAATATATATACATATTCAAAATCCTCATTTTTTTCTCTCTTAATTAATTCACGAGAAAGCTCGGTAAATGCTAAGTGAGCAAATTTACTTTTTGAAGCATACCTTAAAATTTCTTCAAATTTTTTGATTGCCTTTTCATATTCTTCTATCCTTATATATGAAATTACTAAATAATAAAGGGCATCATCAAGAAATGGTGAAGTAGGATAATATTTTATCACATAAAGAAATCTTTGAATTGCCTTTTCATAACCCTGTTTTATCCCTGGATTTAATGTATAATTATTCTTTATATAACTTTCTTCTGCTTCTCTGAATATCTTTTTTGCATTATAAAATGTGTTAAAATAAGCCCTAAATGCTATGCAGGAGTTTAAAAAGATAAATATAAGGAATATTTTATTTTTTTGAACCACAATTCACTTTCCTGAATCTTGCAGGTGGTACTGCATGTGATACATGCATAGTTTGTCCTGGTTCGCCCTTTCCACAGTTTAAAATACCAAAAAGTTCTGCTTTTTTACCTATTCCATCGCAGGAATTCCAGAAAGTGGGGGTTATTCCAAAATATACTGGGTTTTTGAGTATTTCTTTTATTTTTCCTTTTTCTATTTTCCATGCAATTTCGCATCCAAATTGAAAGTTTAGCCTTTTCTCATCTATACTCCATGATTTATTAACATCCATCATTATTCCTTCTTCAATTTCACTTATAAGTTCTTCAACTTCTTTACCCTGTGGCTCTAAATTAACATTTGTCATCCTTACAATTGGAATCCTGTTGTAATTTGATGCTCTTGCGCAGGCATTGGATTTTCTTCCAATCACCGCTGCTGTATCTCTTGATGAAAGATAATCATTTAAAATTCCTTCTTTTATTAAATAAACTTTTCTTGCTGGAACACCTTCATCATCATAACCATATGTTCCAAGTCCACCAGGGTATGTATTATCAGATGTAATATTTACTATTTCTGAGGCATATTTAAAGTTTCCAAGTTTGTCTATTGTTGCAAAACTTGTTCCTGCATAAGAAGCCTCATACCCCAAAACCCTGTCAAGTTCTAAGGGATGCCCTATTGATTCATGGACCTGCAAAGCCATTTGACCTGGTAAAAGAACTAAGTCAAATACACCTTCTGGACATGGTTTTGCAAAGAGAAGTGCAATTGCTTCGTCTTGTATCCTTTCAGCATTTTCAATTAATTTCATACTTTCAATGAATTCCCATCCCTCTGTATGGTAATTCCCTCCGTGGCTTGCAGGATATGACCTTCGCTGGAGTTCACCATCTTTAAAAGCATATACAGTATATCCTCCTCCTGATTCAACTATTTCTTGCTCTATACAGTGTCCTTCTGTTGAAGCAAAGTATTTTTTTGTTTTGAAGAAATTCATCTCTAACAATCTCAAAACTATTTCCTTTTTTCTTTTTAAAATTCCATCAATTTGAAAAAGAAGGGAAAGTTTCTGTTCTATTGGGATTTCAAATGGGTCTTTTTTATAAGGTGTTTTATATATTCCTTTTGAAACTTCCTCTTCTGAAAAAATAATTTTTCCTTTAGAAAGCTTTGAAGAGGCTTCCGCAATCTTTATTGCTGAAATACTTGTTTTATAAACAGAATCTTTTGTTAAAATGTTTGATGAGGCAAAACCCATTCCCCCATTTTTAAATACCCTTATTCCAAAACCTATATCATGGCTTTCTATTAAACCTTCAATTTCCCCATTTCTTATACTTATTTGCTGGGAGGCTCTATCAACAAACCTTATTTCACCGTATTCCAAGTTTTTCCCTTCAAAGGTATTTAAAGCAATTTCAATAAGTTCTTTCATTTTTTAATTTCTGGAGGTGAGGGGATTTGAACCCCTGACCTCTTGCGTGCGAAACAAGCGCTCTCCCGCTGAGCTACACCCCCGGTTTACCCAATTGATAAAGAACATATTTTCTTTTTTCTTCAACATCAGGAAATTCGTAAACTATTTTTCCTTTTTCAATTATCTTGAAATAAAAATTTTCCATTTCACCTTTACATAACGGGCATTTTTTCACATCTCCATCATATTTTAAAACCAATAATTCTAAACAATTCTTACATCTTAAAACTTTCTTTTTTCCACCGAATTTCCCCTTTTTAGCACAGGGTTTACCATCTACTTCTACTATATCCATTGCATAATCTATTGTCTTTGCATTTGATAAATTTGTTCCAACACCGAATCCTCTTGCTCCTGCTTCATAAAGCAAAGGAATTGTATCTTCATCAAGACCACCTGATACAAATATTTTTACATCCCTATATCCTCTTATGTCAAGTTCCCATCTTACTTCTTTTATTATCTTTGCAAAATCTCCTCTTCTTGAAGAAGGAGTATCAAGTCTTACACCACTTAAATTTTTTAAAATCTCGCAAGCCTTTATAGCAGTTACCTTTTCATCACCATAGGTATCTATTAATGCTATTCTTGGTACATCTTTATCAATCACTTCGTCAAAGGCAAGCCAGGCATTTTCTTCACCAAGAATTATTATAAGGGAATGGGGCATTGTTCCACTTGGCTTTTTATTTATTACTTCTGCTCCTTTAATACTTGAAACTCCATTGCATCCACCCATATAAGCAAAATAATCTATAAAAGGTGAAATTGCTGGATGCATTCTCCTTATCCCAAAAGATAAAAGGAGGGCATCTTTGCAGGCAACCCTTAGTCTTGCTGCCTTTGTTGCTATTCCTGATGCCTGGCATATAAATCCGAGCAGAGGTGTTTCGTATATTGCAAAATTCACATAGTTTCCTTCAATTGCCATAACAGGAACAGGAATTCCATTTATATCAACACCTTTAAAAATTGTGCCCTCTTTTATTGCCCATAGGTCAATCTCTTTTCCTTCAAGGAGTTTGGCACATTCTTCAAGCCCAGCAAAAACAATAAACTCATAAGGTATACTCTGTGTTGTGAATTCTGCCCAGACAGTTTTATTCACACCTTTCTTTAATAAAATTTCTTCTGTTCTTTTAAAATATATATCTGTTGTAAGTCCTTTTTTTATTTCTTTTTCTTTTGCTATTAAAAACATATCTCAATCACACTTTGAATAGCCACAGGAAAGACATGTAGCACAATCTTCCATTATAACAAGTGCTGCTCCACATTCAGGACATATCTCACCAGAAGGTCTTATCTCTTTTTCTATTTTCCTTACTGGTTCAGGAAATATCTTTAATTGCTCACCTTTACCCATATGTTTTTCAAGAACTTTTGCAATTGCATCAGGAATTGAAAAATAAACCTCACCATCTTCCCAGACAGGATTTGCAGACCTTATCCCTTTTAATTGTTTTACAATTTCTATTCCTGATACTCCTGATCTTAAAGCAAGTGAAATTAGTCTTCCTATTGCCTCAGTTAACGCATTTGCATGTCCCCCACTTTTACCAACCTGGACAAATACTTCTAAAAGTCCTTCCTCATCTTCATTAATTGTTACATAAAGAGTTCCGAGTCCTGAAGGCATCTTATAAGTTTTTCCTGAAACAACCTTCGGTCTTGGTCTTGGTTTTAAAATACCAATTTTTTTCTCTTCCTCTTTTTTAAGAGGCACCTCATAAACCTGACCTGGTCGTGAACCAGTCCTGTAAACGGTTATCCCTTTACAACCAAGTTCATACGCCAAAAGAAATGCTTTTTTTATATCAAGAGTGGTTGCACTTTCAGGCATATTTATTGTTTTTGAAACTGCATCCTCTGTATATTTCTGAAAGGCTGCCTGTATCTTTACATGCTGTTCAAAGGGAATATCAAAGGTTGTATCAAATATCTCCCTTATAAAATCAGGAATTTCTTCAAAAGATTTAATTGAGGGAACTTTTGAAATTTCTTCCATTAATTCCTGTGAATAAAATCCAAAGTGAACTGCTGCTTGCTCAAAGTATTTGTTTATATAAAGGAGCCTTTCGCCTTCCATAACATTTTTTACATAAACAAGTGAAAAGTTTGGTTCTATACCTGCTGATGTATCAGCAATCATTGATATTGTTCCTGTTGGTGCAATCGTTGTAACAACTGCATTTCTTCTTTTAGTTCCTTTAAAAATGCTTTTATCAATATTTGGAAACGGTCCTTTTAATTCACCAAGTTCTATTGATTTTTTATGTGCTCTTTCCTGTAAAAATTTCATTATCTCTTCTGCTGCTTTTATTGCTTCAGGAGATTTATATGGGATTCCAAGTAGATACAAAAGGTCAGCAAATCCCATTATTCCAAGCCCTATTTTTCTATTTTTTTTAGTCATTTCTTCAATCTCTTTTAATGGATATACATTTGCATCCACAACATTATCAAGGAAATGGACTGAAATATCAACTATTTCTCCAAATTTATCCCAGTCAATTTTATTTTTAACCTCTTCCCATCTTGCATTTCTTCTTTCTATTAAATACCATGGATTTCCTTTATAAAATTTTGCCACATTTATTGAGCCAAGATTACAGGATTCATACGGAAGAAGTGGTTTTTCACCACATGGGTTAGTAGCTTCAATCTCTCCTAATTCCCTTAATGTATGTGTTTCATTAATTCTATCAATGAAAATTATACCAGGTTCGCCATTTTTCCATGCTTGATACGCAATTTTTTCAAAAACTTCTTTTGCCTTTACTCTTTTTACAACCTCACCAGTTCTTGGATTTATGAGTTCATACTCTTCATCATTTAATAGAGCCTTCATAAATTTCTCTGTAACCGTTACAGAGATATTAAAGTTTGTTATTTCTCTTACATCATCCTTACATATTATGAACTCAAAAATATCCGGATGGTGGATACTTAAAACACCCATATTTGCCCCTCTCCTTCTTCCTCCCTGTTTAACTGCCTCTGTTGCTGCATTGAATACTTTCATAAAGGAGACAGGTCCTGAGGCTATCTGTCCTGTTGTTCTTACGATATCACCTTTTGGTCTCAATCTTGAGAAAGAAAAGCCTGTTCCTCCACCAGTTTTATGAATTATTGCTGCATGTTTCAGTGTTTCAAATATTCCCTCCATTGAATCTTCAACTGGCAAAACAAAACATGCAGAAAGTTGACCAAGAGGTGTTCCTGCATTCATTAAAGTTGGTGAATTAGGAAGAAAATAACCTTCACTCATTATATTGTAAAATTCTTCCTCTATCTTTGAAACTTTATTTTTAAAGGCAGGATAATTCCTATCAACCTCAGCGATTGCTTTTGCAACCCTTTTAAAAAGTTCTTCAGGTGTTTCAATTATTTCACCTTTTTCATTTCTTCTTAAATATCTTTTTTCAAGAACCCTTAAAGCATTTTCACTTAGACTTAATTTTTTCATGTTCCCTCCATCCATGATTCCAAATACTTCTTTTGCTCTTCTTTTAGCTCGTCTATCTCTATCCCCATTGTCTTAAGTTTTAAAATTGCTATTTTTTTATCAATTTCTTCAGGAAGTATATAAACTTTTCTTTCAAGATTTTTCCCATTTTCTTTTAAAAATTTAACAGCAAGTGCCTGGTTTGAGAAACTCATATCCATTACAGATGCAGGGTGTCCTTCTGCTGCTGAAAGGTTTACAAGTCTTCCCTGTGCGAGAAGATAAAGTTTTTTACCATTTTTTAAAGTATATTCATCTACATTTTCTCTTACCCTTTCTTTTTTAATTGAATTTTTTTCAAGATATTCTTTATTTATTTCTACATCAAAATGTCCTGAATTAGCCAAGATTGCACCATCTTTCATTTTTAAAAGAGCATTTTCATCTATCACATTTTTATTTCCTGTGACAGTTACAAATATATCACCAATTTTTGCAGCCTCTTCTATTTTCATCACTTCAAAACCATCCATAACTGCTTCTAAGGCTTTGATTGGGTCAACTTCTGTTATTATTACCCTTGCGCCCATACCTCTTGCCCTCATTGCAACCCCTTTTCCACACCATCCATATCCACATACAACGAATACTTTTCCTGCAAGCAAGATATTTGTTGCCCTTAATATCCCGTCAATTGTGCTCTGTCCTGTTCCGTATCTGTTATCAAACAAAAATTTTGTTTTTGAATCATTCACAGCAATTACAGGGAAAAGTAGATTCTTCCTTTTTTCCATTGCTTTGAGCCTTATAACACCTGTTGTTGTTTCTTCTGTTCCACCTATCATATTCTCTCCATATTTTTTAAAATTTTCTATAAGACTTATCGTTAAATCCGCACCATCATCAAGTGTTATATTGGGTTTTATTTCAAGGCATTTATGAATATTCTTATAATATTCTTTCTTTGTTTCATTGTATCTTGCAAATACTTCAATTCCAAAATATTTTTTTAGAGCCCGGGCAATATCATCCTTTGTTGAAAGCGGATTTGAAGCACAAAGCCTTATTTCAGCTCCTCCTTCTTTTAGTGCAATCGCAAGGTTTGCAGTTTCAGAGGTTATATGGAGACATGCAGAAATTTTAAGACCTTTAAAAGGCTTTTCCTTTTTAAATTCTTCCTCTAAAAGAGAAAGAACATTCATTGAATTTTTTGCCCAGAGTATTTTCTTTAAACCTTCCTCCTCTTTCATATCAGAATTCAAATTTGTTAAATTTATAATTTAAAGAAATTTTAATATTTGGTCCTTTTATTTTAACCTCTTTATAAACTAAACTTGAATCAGGTAGATACTCTGTCCCACCTCTTCTTTCATACCAGAATGAACTAAGGCTTTGTGAAAAAGGATATGAAAGAGAGGAAGAGAAAGAAAAGTTCGGAGAAACTGGAAGTTCAAATTTTAAAGATGGTGCTATTGCAAAAGACAAGGATGTTACATTTATTCCATTTTCCGCCTTTTGTGAACCTATTAAAACTCCCATTTCCCCACCTGTAAATAAAAAGAACTTTTTAAGATTAAAGCCTTTTAAAAGATTGCTGTTTATATTCCATAAATTGAAATTTGAAATTGGATAAAAAGAAATGTTGAAAGTAAGAAGGGATAACGAAAGCCATTTATAATATATTCCTAAATCAAAACCATGTTTGAATTCTTCAAATCCACTTATATTCCTTTCTTTCCCATATTCTCCTAAGATTCCCTTTAAAAAAATTGAAGTGAAAGATAAAGATATTCCTGATTCATTTGAAGGTGAATAGGAAAGAATCCCTTTTAATCCTTTCTTTAATGTGCCTTTTGAATAAATGCATTTTGCATAAATTTTCTCATCTTTAATATCAATGACCTTTAAATATGCAACAGGCTCATTTTTATCATCAAACACTTTTATCCATGTAAATTTTGAAATTTCTGGAAAATAGGGATTTGAAATCAAAAATATATCCTTCCTTATGTCTTTAATTTCAATCACTGGAGGAAAAATCTGGGAAAGAAAAGAAAAAATGCTATAATTCAAAAAATCTAATAGAGTATCAAAATTTTTTTCATAAATTCTTTTTCTTTTTATATCAAAAACTTTTACATTGCATTTTACCTTTATGTAATTTTCTTCAAGTTTATATTCTTCAAATTCAATTTTTAAAAGAAATTCTAAATCTTTAAATTCAAAAACATTTTTTTCAAGAAACTCCCCAACCTCTTTAAGGTCATATCCTTCAAAAAACTCAAATATCTTTTCTTTCTGATACTGGATTATTTCAGAGGGTATATCTCCACTCGTTTTAAAATTTATTCCTATATAAAAACTAAGGATTAAAAAAATCAGAAAATTCATAAATTAATTTTAAAATACATTAGGTTCAATTTTCAATTGGAAAAAGTTTTAAAAATGGTTTATAATTAAAAACTAAAAAGGAGAGAGGATGAAAGTTAATCCTTATATTTTTAGAGAATATGATATAAGAGGTGTTGCAGATATTGATTTAAATGAGGAAGTTGTGAAAAAGATCGGGATGGCTTTTGGCACAATTTTAAAAAGAAAAGGCGGGAAAAAAATAACGCTTGGATACGATATAAGGCTTTCTTCTGAAAGAATAAAGGAAAATGTTAAAGAAGGTGTTCTTGAAACAGGTATTGATGTTATAGAAATTGGACCTGTCCCTACTCCTTTACTTTATTTCTCAGTATTCAGACTTAAAACTCACGGTGGAATACAAATAACAGGTAGTCATAATCCAAAAGAATATAATGGAATGAAACTCATGCTTTTTAAGGATACCCTTTATGGTGAAGGAATACAGAGATTGAAAGAAATTATTGAGGGAGAAGATTTTGAAAAAGGGAAGGGGAAAAAAATAAAATATGGAAAAATAATTGATGATTATATAGAGGATGTGAATAAAAAGGTTAATATAAATAAAAAGTTTAAATTTGCTGTTGACCCGGGAAATGGAACATGTGGTCCCCTTGTGGAAAAATTATGGGGTAGTTATAAAATAGAATTTAAAGGGATAAATATGGAGCCTGATGGTAATTTTCCTTCCCATTTACCGGATCCAACTGTTAAAGAATATTTGAATGATTTATTTAAAGTTATGGAAAGAGACGAATTTGATGGTGGAATAGGTTTTGATGGTGATGGTGACAGGATAGGTATTATAGATGATAAAAAAAGAATAATTTTTGGAGACAAAATACTTGCAATTTTATCAAAGAAAATTTTAAAGGATTACCCAG
This sequence comes from Caldifarciminota bacterium, assembly GCA_965649125.1. Taxonomy (GTDB): domain Bacteria; phylum Hydrothermota; class Hydrothermia; order Hydrothermales; family Hydrothermaceae; genus JBDRZD01. Next base: position 12,059 of record CBFGJO010000020.1, read on the forward strand.
GTTCAAAGATAATATTTGATGTTAAAACATCAAAGGGAGTTGTTGAATACATAAAAAAACTTGGTGGGAAACCAATTATATGGAAGACAGGGCATTCACTTGTCAAGGCAAAATTAAAGGAAGAAAATGCGCCAATTGCAGGTGAGATGTCAGGTCATATTTTCTTTAACGATAGATATTATGGATATGATGATGCAGTGTATGCATCAATAAGGATTTTTGAGTTGATGGAAGAAGAGGGTAAAAAGTTATCAGAATTGCATGATGAAATCCCTTTTTATCATTCAACACCTGAAATAAGGGTTCCCTGTCCTGATGAAAAAAAATTTCAAGTTGTAGAGAAAGTTAAGAAAAGACTTAAAGAAAAATATGAGGTTATTGATATAGATGGAGCAAGGATAGAATTTGAGGATGGTTTTGGTCTTGTAAGGGCATCAAATACACAGCCTGTTCTTGTTTTAAGGTTTGAAGGGAAAACAGAAGAAAAACTTGAGAATATAAAAGAAATAATTTTAAGGGAGTTAAAAAGATTTCCTGAGGTTGATTTAAAAAATTTCTGATGCGAGGGTGGCGGAACCTGGTAGACGCTCCAGATTTAGGATCTGGTGGGCGAAAGCCCGTGGGGGTTCAAATCCCCTCCCTCGCATTATTTAACTATTAACTTTTCTTTTGTAATTATTTGAGGATAACGATTTTCCCCTTCTTTAATATTTTCCCTTTTTTGACAAGAACAAAATAGTTCCCTACTGGCAAATCTTTCTTTATTTCAAAGAGGTGTTTACCTTCACTTATTTTTCCTCTGTATATATTTTGTGTTTTTCTTCCAGATGCATCATATAAATCAATTGATACTTCTCCAGGGCTACTTGCGATCAAAATAAGTTTTGGAGACTTTGAAAGCCCAGTTAAAATTTTTATATCGTCCTTCCTTGCAATATTTTTTTCCTTTGTTACAACAGGGAATGGATGGATTGGTAAAAGAAGATGGGATGGCATTGAAGGGTTATGGTAGACAACATTTGTTGCAATAAGTGCATTTAATGTATCATTTCTTGCAAATGGTCCTCCGTGATTTGGATTTCTTTCAAATCTTGGGAAGTTTGAAGAGGAAATTATTACTCTTATTCTATGACCTGTATTAAAGACATTTGCAGTGCTCCATACATCTATTTCAAATGTATCAGGTTGATGGGGCACAAGGGAATCTTCAACATCAAGCCCATGCCTGTGTCTTGCCATTAAAATTCCATCTGTCATTAAATAAGATTTTCCATCAGGATAGACATCCGTAATTCTCACAGAAAAATCAGTATCATATCTATCAGATGATGCAAATAATACCATTTTAATTTTTCCTATAACAGCAACAGGCTCTGTAAGAGGTGGTGTTGTATAAACAAGGACATCAGGTCTCCCCTCTATTGGATTTTGATTTCTTGGTCCATACCCACCATACATTGAATCAGGCCCCCATGGTGGAATTCCTATATATTCTCTTCCGCCAATTGTCCATGTTGGAGTTAATGGGTTATACATATATGTATCAGGTGGTTCATTTGTACTTGGCGGAATTGTATCAAGAAGTCCTCCAGTTTTTAAATAAAATTTTTTATATGTAACTTGTGGGAGTGGCCATGTATCAGCAAGAACCCATCTGTTCCAATATATTGTATCTGTTGTATCAGAAACATCACCCATTAAATAGAATCTAACAGGTGGTTCATCAAATATTCCATTTGTTGTATCATCATAAAGGAAATAATTATACCACATTATAAGTCTTTCAAGTGCCCATGCTTCATCAAGTTTTGCATTTGAAGGGAAAACAAGGTCTCCAACAGCATTATTCCCAAAATCACCATGCCTCCATACACCACATAGAATTTTTTGCTTTTTGAACCTCTTTTGCAATTCTGAAAATGCTTCAAATTGTCCATCTGTATAAAGGTCAAACCATCCTGTTAGATGATACATTGGATATGGTGCAGAATCCCATCTGCTTGTTAAGTCAACCCAGCTCCACATTGAATCATAATTTGGATGGTTACATACAGTATCAATTAACCATGGATTTCCGACGCCATTGAGCCAGGTTTCAACGAGTGCCTTTCTAAGTTCTCCACCATGCCATGCACAATGGTGATAAACAGAAGGAGCAGCAGCAAATGGAGCAATAACATCAAGTGATGGAGGCGTTGAACCTGCACAGTAGTATTGTGTCATACCAGGAGCAGAGGCACCGACCATCCCTATTTTCCCATTACATACAGAATCCCATAAAGCAATCCATTCAACAGTATCAAAACCATCCCTTAAAGGACCCCATCCATCACTCATAAAGATCAGGGGTTCGCCCTGAGATTCATATCTTCCTCTTAGATTTTGGGAAATTATCACATAGCCGAGATAATCACATACAAATGAAAGAATCAGGGAATCATCAATAACCCTTTCATATGGTGTTCTTTGAAGAATCACAGGTCTTGGAAATGGATGTAATTGAGTATCAGGTGCATAGACATCTGCAACAAGTAGAATACTATCTCTCATTGGTATCCATATTGTATCCACTGTGAAGGCAAGAAGAGTGCCTGCACTTATTATAAGTACCATAAATATTTTTTTCATAAAACCCCCTTCGTTAAACTTTTTCATTATAAAGGTAAAAAAAAATCTTTTTCAAATTTGTTTCCAAAAAATACTCTTTTACCTTTTGAAAGAATTAAAATTCTATTAGATAATTCTTCTGCAATTTCTTTCTCATGGGTAGAAAATATTATTGATTTTTTATTATTTTTAAATTCTAAAAATTTTTTAATTATCACTTTTTTTCCATTTTCGTCCAAAAAAGTAAATGGTTCATCAAGTATTAAAATTTCTGGCTCATTTAAAAATGCTCTTACAAGACCTGCTTTCTGAATTTCTCCCCTTGAAAGATTTTTAACCTCTTCATTTAGTTTATGTTCTATCAAAAATTCAGAAGAAATTTTTTCAATTTTTTCAGATGGTTTTTCAATTCCCATTATCTTTGCAGTTATGTATAAATTCTTATAAAGGGTAAGCTGTGGATAAAAAAGTGGCTCGTGAAATAAAAATCCAATTTTTGAATAAACACTCCTTTCTTTAAAGGAGTCTTTTCCAAATATTCTTATTTTTCCTTTTAAAGGTTTTATAATTCCTGCAATTATTTTGATAAGTGTTGATTTTCCTGAACCATTTTCTCCAAGAATACATAATATTTCTTCTTTTTTTAAATAGAAAGAGATGTCATCTAAAGCTTTAATATTTCCAAACTTCTTGGAAACATTTTCTACTTCTATTATCTTTTCTTCCATTTAAAAATTAAGAAAATCCCTATAAAGATTATAACAATTAAAACCGGTATTAAATCCTTTAAATAAATTTCCCTTTTATTTTTTACTCTAAAATAAATTCTTGCATTTTCTTTTATATCCTTCAATCTAAATCTTAAATATTTTTTACCTTCACTTTCATATATTTCCCCATTTTCCATTCCTTCAATTTTTAGCTCCTGTGATAAAAATATTTCAAACAAGTTTGTTTTAAAAGGGAAAATTCTCTCATATTCAAAATCACCTTTTATATCATATTGAAAGGATAAAACCTCTTCAGAAGGAGAAATCGGGAAATGGTATAATAATTTATTTTTTAAAATTATAGCTTCATCGGGAAAAAGTCCTGTAAAGGGTAAAAAATTTTCTGCACTTTTTGGAAGGTTTATTTCAAATGGTTTAAAAAAAGCATAATTTTCATTATTTTTAAATGTTATAACTTCTATAATTGAAATCTTATCATGTTCTTTAAAGATTGCAATGTGAACCCTTGAAATCTCAACTATTTTTTCATCATCTTTCGTTTCCCATACATTGAAATTTAAAGAGGTGTCTTTATTTATAGATAAAACATTTCTGAATACTGCATTTTTATAAAAAATTTTTAAGAGATAAACTCCTTCTTTTAAATCAAATTTAAATTTGCCATTTTTAGAAAATAAGGAGTCAACAAGATTTAAACCTTCACTTGAGACACTCAATATAAAAATTTTTACATTATCTTGATTTTTTTTAAAAGTTTGGTTTATCACATCTCCTTTAATTAAATAAGAATATAAAAAAAAGATCAACATTTTCAGATTTTTTCTTTCTTAATCTTTGGGTTTTTCCCTGTAAAACAAAATTCAACAAATGCATCATATGTCCATGGCATTTTCTCTTTGAATATTTCTGCTATTATTTCAGCGTATTGCCTTATTTCCCATTGGGCATGATAATCGGCTCTTAAATTTATAAAATTCATTAAAGACCTTGCGTTTACTGTCCAGTAAAACTCTGTATATGTACTTAGAGGCAAAATAATTCTTGCAAGTTCCCTTGCCACACCCTTTTCAAGCAATTTTTTATAAAATTCAAAAACTTCTTCTTGCAATTCCCTCATTTCCTTTAAAATTTCCTTTTCCCCTTCAATCTCTCTGAATTCACCTACCTGTTTATCCTTTTCACTCTGTCCCCTCAAAGTTTCAGGAACATAATATTCATCAGGATATTCTGTGTATCTTCCTGATATCTCATTGTAAGAAGCCCATCTATGCCTGAACCATTGCCTTGCAACAAATATTGGACATTTTATATGAAATTTAAAAATTGAATGTTCAAAAGGTGTTAAATGTGCATGTTTTAAAAGGTATTTTATAAGTTTCTTATCCTTCTCCTCTCCTTTAAGTCCTTGCGCATAGGAAACCCTTGCTGCCTGGACTACTGCATTATCTCCTCCTAAAAAGTCAATTAATCTTACAAAACCCTTATCAAGAACTTTATATTCTTTCATAATTTTTCTTCAATATTTTCAACAATTATATGCCACAAAATCATATAGATTTCTTGAATTATTTCTTTTTGAGAGGTTGGTAATTTTATAACAAAATCACAGAGTGTTTCGTTTACAGGAGAATTTTCACCTGTAAAATATATTATTTTTAAACCAATTTCTTTTGCCTTTAAAATTGCCTTTGATACATTTTTTGATTTTCCAGAAGTTGAGAATAAAATGAGTATATCATCCTTTTTACCAATCGCTTCAATTTGCTTTGAAAATATCTCTTCAAATCCATAATCATTTGCAATTGCAGTTATTACTGCTGCATCTATTCCTAAATTTATTGCAGGAATTGGTTTTTTATTCTTATTCTTTATTTTTCCAATAAATTCAGCTGCTATATGAGAAGAATCAGAAGCACTTCCACCATTTCCACAGAGGATTATCTTTGCACCTTTTTCAATATGAGAGCATAAGAGTTCAATTATTCCATCAATCAGTTTTTCATTTTCAAAGAGTTTATTTAAAACCCTCATCCTTTCATTTATCTTATCTTTAAAATTCATTTTCCTATTAAAAAAACTAAATAACTCTCACCCATAATTTCAGGTAAAATAAGTGTTTTAATTTCTCCAAGTTTTTTAATTTTAAAGTATAGAGACTTAGAAATTGAAATTTCCTTTTCAAAAATTTCAAAAATCCCTTCTTCTATTAAAAATTTTGAAAGATAAGAAAATTTTTCTATTTTAAATCCATTTTTTACAAAAAATTCTTTTAAGAATGAAAAATCAGGGGTATAGGTAATGTCAATTTCTCCAATCTCATAATCAAAAATATTTTTTATAAGTTTGTGCTTTTTAAATCCCCTTATTGTTCCTTGTGGATAATTTATCAAATCGTCCTTAAAAATTCCATAATCTATTATAAGTATCTTACCCCCTTTAAACTTTTTCAAAAATCTTTTAAACCATTTTGTAAAGGAATAGGGAAATTCAAAAAAGTATCCATCAGGTAAAAATTTATAATATTCAAGAAAACCTGAATCTATCTTTTTTAAAAATCCTTTTTTTTCTTTCGTATCAACCCATACTTCATAAAACCCTTTATTTTTGAAAAGTTTTTTACATGGAAAAGAGTCAATAAATTCAACCATTATAAAAAAGCCTTCCATTTCCTTTATTTCATCTATATCTTTTAAGATAAAAACTTTCTCTTCAAAATTTTTTATCCTCTCCCTTATCATTTTTCTATTATTTTCACTTATCTCAAAGATAAAATATTTTTCAATTTCAAAATTTGAAGATAAAATATCAAATGCTAAAAAACCTTGACCTCCTCCGAATTCATAAACATTTTTAAATTTATATTTTTTTAAAAAATTTGCTATTACCTTTCCAAAAAATTCTGAAGCTGTTTGTGGGGTAAAGAAATCACCTTCTTTCCCGAATATTTTTTTATTTTTCATATAATACCCAGTTTTTTCATCATAAAGGCATATTTCCATATATTTATCAAAAGGTATTTTCATAATAAATTAATTTTATTGAAAATAGGCATAGATTTTCATTAATATTTAGAACTTTTAAGGAGGTAATATGCCTGTTCCTAAAAGGAGACATTCAAAGGCAAGAGGGAGAAAAAGGAGAACCCACTGGAAGATAAAACTCTCGGGTTTTTCAACATGTCCAAAATGTGGTAATTTCAAATTGCCTCACAGGGTGTGCACATTTTGTGGATATTATAAAGAAATTCCTGTAATTGAAATTGTTGAAAAGAAGAAAGAATAATGTATAGGGCTATAATTGATGGCGCAGGGAGTGAAAGACACCCTTTCCCTGAAATTGAAGGTTCTTTAAAAGCGATAAATGAAAGAGAAGACCTTGAGATAATTTTTTTACTTTCAAAAGAAGATGAAGATAAGATTTCAAAAAAATTACCTGACAGGATAAAAATAATTTATGCAGAGGAAAAAGTAAAGTTTACTGACAAACCATCACAGGCACTTGTATCAAAGAAAAATTCTACTATCAGTATAGGGCTTCAGATACTTTCTGAGGGCAAAGGTGATTTTTTTATCTCTGCGGGAAATACAGGTGCGGTTGTTGCCTTTGCATTAAAACATTTAGGGAAAATAAAAGGGGTTAAAAGACCCGCAATATGCGCCTTATTTCCCTCATTAAGAGGTTTTGTTGCGGTTCTTGATGTAGGTGCAAATGTTGATTCAAAACCAGTTTATCTTTTTCAATTCGGGATAATGGGTTATTTTTTTGCAAAGTATATATTAAATAAAGAAAAGCCAAAGGTTGCATTACTTTCAATAGGGGAAGAGGAGATAAAAGGTAATGAACTTGTTTTAAAAGCAAAAGAGATATTTGAACAAAATAATTTACCGGGATTTATAGGATTTGTTGAAGGGAAGGATATATGCAAGGGAACAGCAGATGTGATAATCACTGACGGTTTTGTTGGAAATTCAATTCTAAAATTTGGTGAAGGACTGCTTGAGGCTGCCGCAAGTGTATTTATGGAAGAGGTAAAAAAGAGCATAGTTAACAAGTTTGGAATCTTTATTTTAAAAAGAAGCATAAAAAAACTTTTAAAGAAATTTCACTATGAAAGTTTTGGTGGCGCTCCGTTACTTGGTGTTAATGGAAATGTTATAATATGTCATGGAAGGAGTTCTGCAAACGCTATTAAAAATGCAATATTTGAGGGAATTAAATTCAAAAGAGGAGAACTTAATAAAAAAATAGAAGAAAGTTTGTTGAAATTTGTACATTTATTCTAATATAATTAAAGCTTATGGCGCCATCGTCTAGCCAGGCCAAGGACGTGTGGTTCTCAGCCACAAGACCCGGGTTCAAATCCCGGTGGCGCTATTGGGGGGTGGTGTAATTGGCAACACGCCTGGCTCTGGACCAGGTAATCGGGGTTCGAGTCCCTGCCCCCCAGTGGAACTTTAGAACATTTTTATTCGTCTATAATATTTAAATTAGGGAGGTGAAATATGAAGAGACTTTATGTCCTTCTTGCAGGTAGTCTTATATTTTTTGTTGGAATTTTAACAGGTGTTATAATGACCGCAAAATTTAAGATAGATACAAGAGTTTATGCAGAAAGCCCTATAAAGGAAAAAAAGGTAGAGGAGATAAAATTTGATTCAAAAAACCCATTTGCAAGGATAGCACAGGAAGTTATCCCTGGAGTTGTAAATATAAAGGCAACCAAAAAAGTGAAAAGAAGGATAGAATTTTTCTTTCCTTTTGAAGACCCATTTTTTAAAAAATTTTTCAGGGAATTCGTACCAGAGCATCCGCAGGAATATGAGACAGAGGTTCTTGGTTCAGGATTCATATTTCAAAAAGAAAATGATACTTATTATCTTCTTACAAACTATCATGTGATTAAAGATGTTGATGAAATAATCATCACTTTATGGGATAAAAGGGAATTTAAAGGGAAAGAGGTGAAAATAATTGGTAAGGATAAATTAACCGATGTTGCAGTCCTTTCAGTTAAAACAAAAGAGGATTTAAAGGTTTTAAAACTTGGTGATTCAGATAAAATAAATGTTGGGGATTGGGCAATAGCAGTAGGTAATCCTTTTGGGTTCAATGGAACTGTCACAGTTGGAGTAATTTCTGCACTTGGCAGGTCAAACCTCCAGTTTGGTGAAGAAGAAGGTCCTGTATTTCAGAATTTCATACAGACTGATGCAGCAATAAACCCTGGGAATTCTGGTGGTCCACTCATTAATATTGATGGAGAGGTTATTGGAATAAACTCTGCAATATTTTCAACAATGGTTAGAGGGAATATAGGGATAGGCTTTGCAATACCAATAAATACTGCAAAGAATGTAGCAAAGCAATTGATTGAGAAAGGTGAAGTAAAAAGGGGTTATCTTGGTGTAAAGATTCAAGAGGTTGATGCTGACCTTGCAAAAGCATACGGGCTTGAAAAACCAATGGGGGCACTCGTAACAGAAGTTGTTAAAGGGGAGGCTGCTGATAAAGCAGGTGTTAAAGAGGGGGAAATCATAATAAAAGTTAATGATGAAGAGGTTAAAAATGTTGAAGATCTGAGACTAAAGATAATAGGTCATTTTCCAGGAGAAGTTGTAAAACTTACTCTTGTAAACGAAGATGGTAAAAAAAGAGAGGTTAATGTAAAACTTGGTGAATTAAAAGAGGAACTCTTCGGTAAAAGTGAGGAAGAAAGGGAAGAGGTTCAAGGCTGGCTTGGAATGGAAGTAGAAAAATTGAGAAGAGATTTAAAAGAGGAATACAATATAAAAGGAGAAAGAGGAATTGTAATAACAAGGATTGACCCAGAAGGAAATGCCTATAAAGCAGGATTAAGAGAAGGAGATCTCATTTATAGAATAGGTAAAGTTAATATAGGAGATGTTGAGGATTTTGAAAGGGCAAGAAAACTTTATGAAAAAGAAAATAAACCAATTCCATTCCATATTGAAAGGCAAGGAAATAAAAGAATTATAGCAGTTGCGCCTTGAAAAAATCTTCATTTAAAAAGCAAATTGAAGGATGGGTATGGGCTTTAGTTGTTGCATTATTTTTAAGATACTTTGTACTCCAAGCATACAGAATTCCTTCTGGTTCAATGGAAGATACACTCTTACCAGGTGATTTTCTTTTAGTATTTAAACCTCTTTACGGGATAGAAATTCCTTATACAGAAATAAAATTTTTTCAATTTTATAAACCAAAAAGAGGAGATATAATTATATTTAGGTTTCCACTTGATCCATCAAAAGATTTTGTAAAAAGATGTGTTGGTCTTCCGGGTGATACAATTGAGATAAAAGATAAAGTTTTATATATAAATGGAAAAAAGGTTTTTGAACCTTATGCGATTCATAAAGACGAAAAAATTCTTTCACCTTTGATGAACATAAAAGATGAGTTTGCAAAAAAAGAGTTTCAAAGAATGTGGATAGAGAGGGAACTTAGAGAAGAAGCGATGGTAAGGGATAATTTTGGTCCGGTTGTTGTTCCCCCTAAAACATATTTTGTTCTTGGTGATAACAGGGACAATTCATCAGATTCAAGATTCTGGGGACCTGTTCCAGAAAAATATTTAAAAGGAGTTCCTTTAATCATATATTTTTCATGGGATTCAGAAACAAATAATATATTCAAAAAAATCAGGATAGAAAGGCTTCTTCAAATTCCCATTTTATGGAAAAAGGATTTTTATTTCGTTCCTTAAAATGCAAAATATGCAAAGCTGAGCCAGTGATCTATTTAAGGGCATCGAATCTAGCATTATGTAAAAGAGATTTCATAGAGAGATTTGAGAAAATAACTTATGAAGTGATTAAAAAGTTTAGAATGTTTGATAAAAATGAAAGGATACTTGTCGCATGTTCCGGTGGAAAAGATTCCTTATCCTTATGTTATACTTTAAAAAAAATTGATTTAAACATTGAAGGAATATACATAAATCTCGGGATAGAAAAAGATGGTTACTCTCAAAAATCACTTCAATTTGTTAAAAAATTTTCTGAAAGGTTCGGTGTTAAAATTCATATTTATGATTTAAAAAAAGAAAAGGGTAAGGGACTGGAAGAGGTATTAAAAAATAAAAAAAATTATAAGGCATGTTCTGTATGTGGAATTATTAAAAGATATGTTATGAACAGGTTTGCCTTTGAAAAAGGATTTAATGTAATTACAACAGGACATAATCTTGATGATGAAGTTTCAAGGCTTTTTGGAAACATAATATTCTGGCAGGAAGGATATCTTCTCCATCAAAATCCATTACTTGAAAAAGATAATAAATTTTTAAAAAAGGTTAAGCCCTTTGCTTTTTTCACTGAAAAGGAAACCGCCCTTTATGCAATTTTAAATGAAATTGATTATATAAAGGATGAATGTCCCTATTCAAAGGATGCAAAAACACTTTTTTATAAAAGTATTTTAAATAAAATTGAAGAAAATTCCCCTGGTGCAAAAATAAGATTTTATAAAGGGTTTCTTCAAATTCAGAAGAAATATTTTAAAAAAGTTTATGGGAAAAATGAAAAGGAAGGGGAATGTAAAATATGTGGAATGCCAACAAAAAAAGAGGTATGCGGATTTTGCAGGATTTTTGAAAATGAAAGTTAGTATTGTAATACCTGTATATAATGAAAAAGATTATGTTGAAGAGGTTGTAAATGAAGTTCTTGAACTTAAAATAAAAAATAAAAAAGTTTATATTGTTGATGATGGTTCTGATGAAGAAACAAAAGAAGTACTTAGAAAATTTAAAGGGGTGGAGATCATAACTCATAGAAAAAATATGGGATATGGTGCTGCAATAATTTCGGGTTTTAAAAGGTCAGTTCTTGAAAATTTTGATTACATAGTAACAATTGATGCTGATAAACAGCATATTCCGTCAAGGATACCAGAATTTTTGAAATACATCAGATATTACGATATTGTTTCAGGTTCAAGATATATGAAGGGGGCAAAATGTTTAACGCCTCCCCCAGAGGATAGAAAGTATGTAAACTTTTTGATTCAGAGAGTTATATTTTATTTAACTAAACTCAAAATAACTGATGCCTTTTGTGGATTTAAAGCATACAAAAGAGAATTTATTCAGGATATTAAGTTTAAAGAAAAAGGTTATGCTTTTCCACTGGAAATGTGGTATTATGTTTATAAAAAGAAGGCAAGGTTAAAAGAACTGCCCTGTGAACTTTTTTATCCCCAAAAAAAGGACTTCCCTGAAAACATAATGGATAAGGAAAAGAGAATAATTTATTATAAAAGTGTTCTTGAAAGACTCTTTAAGAGAAAACTTGATGAAATATTTTTGAAAGCAAGAAAGGAGCTTGAAAATGAATATCCTGGTAATTGATGCTCATCCTGATGATGCAGAACTTGGTCTTGGTGGAACAATTTTTAAAATGGTTAAGGAAGGATATAATGTTTACATTCTTGATTTAACCGATGGTGAGCCAACTCCTTTTGGTTCAAAAGAAAAAAGGATGGAGGAAGCAAAAAGGGCAGCAGAGGTTCTCGGAGTTAAAAAAAGGATAACACTGGATTTACCAAATAGATATTTATTTGATACAAAAGAGGCAAGGATTAAAGTTGCAGAGGTAATAAGGGAATATGAAATAGATTTTATATTTACCCATCACGGCGAGGATGTCCATCCTGACCATGTTGGAGCAAGGAGTATAACTGATGGAGCAAGATTTTATGCGAAACTGGTAAAGACAGATATGAGGGGAACTCCAAGGTATCCTAAAAGGATTTTTTATTATATTGCTTCCCATAAAAGAAAAGTATTTGAGCCAGATTTTATAATAGACATAACAGAAGAATTTGAAAGAAAGTTAGAGGCGATAAAATGTTATGAATCTCAATTTTTATTAAATCCTGAAAGAAGGAATATATTTGATGTTGTTGAAACAGTTGCAAGATACTATGGTTCAAGAATTGGAGTAAAGTATGGTGAGGGGATAATTCTGGAAGAAAGTTTCGGTATAAAAGATATTTCATTTCTGTTTAAATGATACCTGAAAAAAACGATGAAATATATCTAAGTTTGTCTTTTAATGAGATAACTTCAAAGGCAAAAGAAAATAGAATTTTAAGAGAAAAATTTTTCAAGATTTATAACTTTTTTGAATTTAAAGATGGAAAAATTAAGATTGCTTCAGGTCATCAGCCTGTTATTTTCCATCCAGGGATATGGTCAAAGATAATATTTCTCAATTTTTTTAAGGATTTTGAAAAGATATTTATAACGAACGATTCAGATGTTAAGGATGGAATCTTTATTGAAATTCCAGTTTTTGATGGGAAATGGAAAAAGGTGAGGGAATACATATATTTAAATTCAGAGGGAAAGACATTTGAGGATTACGACCCGCATAAGTTTAAAGAGGGAATAAAATTTTTTTTAAAAAGATTTAAAGAAATAGAAAAATTTTTAAAAGAAGATATAAGGGAAAAAATTTTAATTTTTACAAAAAATTTAAGTGAATATGAAGATGTTGTTTCTTCTATTATTTTTACAAGGAAAAGTTTTGAAAAGGAAATAAAGTATGATGAAAAGACCATTTCTGAAATCTCTAAAGAGGATAATTTTTTGAAACTCTTTCTTTATTTTTTTTATGAATGTGAAAAAATTTTTAACATTTATAATAAAACTTTAGAAGAATATAGGGATATAAAGGGTATAAAAAAGGAAGGTGAACCATTCCCTTTTCTTTTTAAATATAATGATTTTTATGAAATCCCCTTCTGGATTATTAAAGATGGAAGAAAAAGGGTTTTTAAAAATGGAAAGTTCTTATATGCTGAAGATGAAAGAATAACTCAATTATCCTTTGATTTTGAAAAAGATATTTTGAAGATTAAAAATTTAAATATAAGACCGAGAGCATTAACACTTTCAATCTATCAAAGAATTTTTTTATCAGACTTATTTATTCATGGAATAGGAGGTACAAGGTATGATGAGTTTACAGAAAAATTTTTTGAAAATGTTTTTAATTTGAAAATGCCGGGACATATTTCCCTGACAGGAACATTTTATTTATTCCAGGGTAATCCTTCTTTGTTTCCTGAAATTTCGGATTTAATTCAAAAAAGGGATTTTATAATTCATCATCCTGAAAAATTTTTATCTTCTGATCCACTTTCTCTTGAAAAATTGAAATTGATTGAAGAAATAAAAAAGGCAAGGGGAAATAAAAGGGAAATAAGTGAAAAAATAAAAAAGATAAATGAAAAGTTGAAGGAAAAAATTGAAGGGATTTTGAAAGAGATTGAAAGTGAGATAAAAATTTTGATGGGAAAAAAAGAGGAAGAAAGAGTTAAATATTATAGGGAATATCCTTATTTTTATTTTGATTATGAAAGGATAAAAAGGGCTATTGAAAGGAAATTATGATAATAGGAATTGATATTGGAGGAACATATATAAAGGCAGGTTATTATAAAGATGGTAAGATAATAAAAAAGATAAAAATTGAGACACCAGAAAAAGGAAAAGATATAGCGGATAAAATAATAGAAATAGTTTATGAGGTAAAAGAAGTAAATGGTATCGGCATTGGTATACCTGGTATGGTTTACAGAGGCAGAGTTATTCAGGCTCCGAATTTAAAGGGGTTTGAAGGATTTGAAATTGAGAAATATTTAAAGAAGAAAATTCCTTTCAAATTTTATATTGATAATGATGCAAACTGTGCAGCAATTGGTGAAAAATATTTCGGTGTTGCAAAAAATTTTAAAAATTTTATAGTTCTTACGCTTGGAACAGGTTTAGGAGGAGGTATATTTGTAGATGGAAAAATTTTAAGGGGTAAAGATGGGCTTGCGGGCGAGATAGGTCATATGCAAGTTTTTCCAGATGGGGTAAGATGCAACTGTGGAAAAAGGGGTTGTCTTGAGGTTTATGCATCAAAAGAAGGATTTAAAAAGATTTTAAAAGAGGATATTGAACCAGAAGAAGTTTCAAAAAGAGCAAGAGAAGGAATTAAAAAATATAAAAAGGTTTTTGAACTTATGGGTTTTTCTCTTGGTATTGCCTGTGGAAATCTTGTGAATATATTCAATCCTGAAGCAATAATATTTACAGGTGGGATATCAAAAAGTTATGATCTATTTAAAAATATTTTTTTAAAAACCCTTAAAAAGAATGCCTTCCCCCATCTTCTTAAAGAATTGAAGATAAGAGTATCAAAATTTAAAGAGGATTCAGGCATTTTTGGTGCAATCGCTTTATTTATCTATTCTTCTATTCTTCCACCTCGGGTGTGTAAATAAAAATGTTTGCAAAAATTTTTGCAAAGTAAGCAAGGCGATGTGATAAAAGATAATACAATTATCTTATCTTATAAACTTTAAAAAAGTAAAAAGAATTGCTGTTATAACTCCAATTTGAAGAGCCCAGAATATAAACATCCACTTTATTATATTTGCATATGTTCTTGAAATTTCAACTTTCAATCTTGCTTCAACTTCTGTTATCCTTTTATCAAGTTTTACCTCAGTTTCATTTATCCTTTTATCAAGTTTTGCTTCAACTTCAGTAACTCTTTTATCAAGTTTTGCAAGGTCTTCTGAACGCAATCTTGATATCTCTTCAGTAAGTCTTCTTTCATATTTCTCTGTTTGGATCTCTATTATGTTTTCCTTCATCTTTTCATCCGCAAGATTTATGAGTTCAAGAAGTGCTTCTACTCCATCATCACCCAATTTTTCCCTTAAAACCTTTGGAACATTTATTATTTTCATAAATAAATTATAAAGGAAAAATAAAGAAATTCAAAAACAAAAGAAAACTAATTATAAAAAGGTTTTGATACTTGACAATGAAAAAAAAACTGTATAATATAGTACTTAAAAAAAGTTTAAATCCTTTTA
>CBFGJO010000021.1:0-26554 GCA_965649125.1 Caldifarciminota bacterium
TCTAAGTTCTTCAATAGAATGTTTTCCCGATTTATCTACAAGGGCATACTGGAAAATCCATCCCACTCCTGTGGCGTCAGGTCCTATCTCAACAGATACACCCTGGGGAAGGGAAGGAATAATTTTGCTGAGATACTCTAAGACTCTTGACCTTGCCCAGTAAACATCTGTTCCATCTTCAAAGATTACATAAACATAAGAGAAACCGTAATCGGAAAAGCCTCTTATATCTTTGACCTTAGGAGCTCCAAGAAGTGCAGAAACTATTGGATATGTAACCTGGTCCTCTATTATATCAGGAGGTCTATCCCATTTTGAGAATATTATAACCTGGGTATCTGAAAGGTCAGGAATGGCATCAAGAGGTATATTCTTTATACACCATATTGAAAAGATGACAGAGAATAGAGCCCCAGTAAATACAAAGAATCTATTTTTTGCTGACCATTCAATTATTTTCTCAATCATTTTTCACCTCATTAATGCTCGTGAATCTTTTTTACTGCTGATTTCAATCTACTCTCCGAATCAATAAGGAAATTTGCTGATGATACAACCCTTTCTCCTTCATTAAGCCCATCAATAACTTCATAGAATTCTCCTGCTTTTACACCTAATTTGACTTCCCTTGGCTCAAAAAATCCTTCTCCTTTGTCTATGAAGACAATCTTTCTTTCTCCTGAATCAATTACAGCATCTTCATGAACAGTAAGTTTTTTCCCTATATCTACATTTATAACAATATTTCCGAACATGTCTGGTTTGAGCTTAAAATCTTTGTTGGATAATTCAATTCTAACCTTGGTTGTCCTTGTTTCATTCTCTAAGTATGGATATATGTAAGTTATCTTACCTGAGAATTTTTCACCGGGGAGATAAGCAAGTTCAACAGTTGCTTCTTGTCCGATTGAGATTAGATTTAACTCATGTTCATATATATCTGCGAGAATCCAGATGTTTGATATATCAGCTATCTTGTATAAATTCTCTCCAGGCATCACATATTTCCCTTTAAGAATATTCTTCTCTATTACAAAACCAGTAATTGGAGAAAAGAAAATTAGAGTTCTAAAAGGTTTTCCTGTTTTTTCCAGCTCCTTTATCTGTTCCTCCTTAATATCCCAGTAAAGAAGCCTTCTCCTTGATGACTCCAGAAGATTTTCTGTCTCTTCTTTAACTTCTGAAAAAGGCTTACCTTCAAAATAACTTTTTGCTTTTAAAGCAAGGAGATACTCTTCCTGGGCTGAAACAAGCTCAGGACTATAGATGGAGAACAGAGGCTCTCCTTTTTTTACAAGTCTTCCAGTGTAGTCAACATACAAATTCTCAACCCATCCTGGAAATTTTGTGTTTACATAGGTTAACCTTCTTTCATCATAAGTAACTCTTGCAACTGTTCTTATTTCTTTTTTGAGATCCCTGAATTCTACCTTTTCAAATTTTACTCCTATAAGTTGTTGTTTTTCAGGAGGAATCCTGACCGTTCCTTCGGGCATTTCCATCTCTTTATGCTCTTCTTCAACCGGAACAAGGGTCATTCCACATATGGGGCATTCCCCAGGCTTATATGATGTATAGTTTGGATGCATCGGACAGTGATAAATAGTTTTTTTGGTCTCTTCTTTTTTATGTTCTTCACGAGCCAGACCATGTTTATGCTCCTCTTTTGCAATTGAAATATTCTCTGATTTCTTATCACCTTTGCAGGAAAGGGTAAAGAGGATAAAAAGAACAAGGAGAGAAAATATAAAAAGATGTTTAATTCTTGATTTCATTTTGGTCCTCCCTGATTATTGGCAGAGATGTTAACTCCTCAATCTTGGATACAGCAATCCAGAGATTGCTCAGTTCTTTGAAATAATCCATTTCATAGGTGAAAAGATTGTTTATGTCTGAAAGAAGTGTAATGAAATCTATTTTCCCCACCTGATAATTGGAAATTGAAGACTCAAGGGCAAGGGTTGCCTGCGGGATAATCCTTTCCCTGTATAGTTTTACTAAATTCTCAGAGGCTTTCGCCATAATAAAATTTTCATTTATCATAAAGAATATTTCATTTTTAATTGAATTATAATTCTTTTTAGCGCTTTCTAATTCTGAAATAGATGCCTTTAAAAGATTCTCCTGCTTCCTTTTGAAATAAATCGGGATTTCTATACCTATCATTATTTCATACATAGAACCCCTAAATGCTTTCCCACCCTGTAACATAAAATCTGGATAAAACTCTTTTTTTGAAAACTCTACTTCTTTCATTTTTTCTTCAATCATAAATTTTGCTTCTTTAAGAATTGGTGAACTTTTTTCAGCCTCTTCAAGGAGAGTTTTTAATTCAAAATTAAGTTCATATAATTGAATTTCCTCAGGCTTTCCAAGAGAAGTATCCTGAGGGAAGTCAATAAGAGAGTTTATTTCTCCTTCAATACTTTTAAGCATTTGTCTCATTAAAATTATTTCCTCTTCAATCCTTGAAATTTCAACCTGTGCCTTAAATATATCAGACTGGATTCCTTCTCCAACCGAATATTTTGTCTCTGCTATCTTTAATGCCTTCTTAAGTATCTCTTTTTTCTTTAAAAGAATTTCAATTGCTCTGCTGTAATAGAAAAGTTTAGAGTATAACTCCTCTATCTTTGCTATAAAAGACAGAGTCAAACTCTTTAAATTCTCCTCTACACGAAGAAATTCTTTCTCAGCTATTTTTCCTCTTAATTTAAGTTTACCAGGGAAAGGAATTTTCTGGGAAAAGAAAATAAATTGTTCATTTACCATCCTTTCATTTTTAAACGAAATTCCAATCACAGGATCCGGAAAAGATGCCTCTGGATCTATTCTGAATCTTTGGGCTTTTAATTTTCCTTCAAATGATTTTATAGATGGATTCCTCTCAAGAAAAAGATTAATAAGAAGTTTAAGGGTAAAAGTTTCTTCAGAAAAAAGAAATGAAGGATAAAGGATAATAATAACAAAAATAATTTTTACCATAAAAACTTTACCTTATACATGTATATGGTATATATTACAGGATTTTTTTAAATTTG
Organism: Caldifarciminota bacterium; assembly: GCA_965649125.1. Lineage (GTDB taxonomy): Bacteria > Hydrothermota > Hydrothermia > Hydrothermales > Hydrothermaceae > JBDRZD01. Next base: position 3,042 of record CBFGJO010000021.1, read on the forward strand.
TCAAGAGGTCATTTAAAAACCATATCTAAATAAAGCATAATAATGGCACCTGAAATTGTTCCAAAGGTTGCAAATCTCTCGTGTCCTTTTCTATGAGTTTCAGGGATTATTAAGCTTGTAAAACTTGCTGTAAACATTACGCCTGCTGCAAATCCAAGAAGGGTATCCATAATTTTTTGAGAAACTTGCTTGAAGAATAAAACAAGAAGTGCACCTATCATATTAAGGAAAGTGATCACAATCCCACCATAAAAACCAAGGAGAACAGGGTTATTATAAGAAAATTTCAAAAATAAATTTACAAGCTCTCCATAATTTTAAATCATAAAGTATTTAAGAGATAAATTTATTTTCTAACTTTTTCCGCTTCCTCCTTAATTTTTTGAAGTGATTCTTTCATCTTTGCCCATCCATACCAGTGCATATAATCAGGATTAATATGGAATGCTCCCTGAAATGTTCTCATCCTGTATTCAAGAAACATTAAATAAAGTTCCTGTTCAATCGCTGATTTTGCTTCATAAAATTGAAGTAAATCAGGAGCAAATTTCCATCCTTCTGGCTTTTTCAAAATCCCTTTATCATAAAGTCCTTTAACACTTCTTATTGCTTCTGCAAAAATTTTATCAGCATCCTTTAAAATTCTGTCAGCACTTTCCATCTGTTCTAAAACATATCTTTTTGAATGACATTTTGAACATATTTCTATCATTTTATCCCTTTCCTTCTGCCATTCCTCTTTTGAAAGTCTTGCAACCTTTCCTGCTTTTACAACTTCAAATCTTTCTGCTATATTACCCTTTTCATCAAGGACTCCAAGAGCCTGAAGTATTGTAACCCTATCGTTCCACCATTCCTTATCATCTTCCGGCACTCTTAAACCAAGAAATCCCCAGGCAGTCATAACAGCGTGATTTCCATCAGGCATATGGCAGGTCTGGCAAGTGGGTGCTCTTCCAGTATTACCTTCAATCTCCCAAATTGTTCCGTGTTTTGATGTTAACCACATCTCCCACTGGGGATGGTCAAAACCCATATGGCAGGTTCTACAAGCCCTTGGATCTCTTGCCTCTTCCCTTGAAAATTTATGTCTTGTATGGCAGGCATCACATGAACCTCTCCCATAATAAAATTTTCCTGCTTTTATCTCCTCTTCTGATTTTAAACCTATTTTATGGCATCCTGAGCAACCTTTAAATCCTTTTTCACCTGCAACCTGTATTGGTTGATGCATAACCATTGGCATTGCTTTCATTGCTATCCATGCAAGAGCGTGTTTACCCTGTTTGAATTCTTTTACCTTTTCTTCGTGACAATTTGCACAGGTTTCAGGAGTTGGCATTTTAAGTTTATTCACATCTTTTGCTGATGTATGTTCTCCATGACACTCTGAACAGTCAATATCATTTTTTGAATGTTTGCTTTCTTCCCACTGTTTTACAATGCCGGGTGTTATGTTTTTATGACAGGTAACACATTTACTTGCATTCACGATCTTTGGAGTGAGAAAACCTACAACTATTATTGCACAGATTATACAGTTATACATAACTCCCTCCTTTTTACATTTTTTTTACAATTAACATTTAAATCAAAATCATTCATTCTTTTATTCAAAATTTTACAATAATGGGGCTTTTTTGTCCCTTTAAATTTATACTCTTCAAAATTCTCGCAGTTAAGACATATTTTTGCAATTGGTAAAATTCCTCTTCTGTTTAAATCACTAACAAATTTTACAAGTAAGGAAAATAAAATTTTTTTGTCCTTCTCTTTCATAGATTCAACCGATTTCTTCAAAATATTCTTATAATTTAAACTTGCATCCTTTAAAAATTTTTCTCCCTTTTCCGTTAAATATAAAATTTTATATCTTTTGTCCTTCTCGTTTACGAGTTCTTTAACATATTGTTTTTTAATTAAAACTTTTAATGAATCTGTAACTGTTGACCTTTTAACGCCTAAATCCTCTGCAACCTTTGCGGGTATTCTTTCATCCTCGGGGTTTTCTTTAAGAAAATTCATTATCTGAGCCATTAAAGGAGAAACTCCTGTTTTTACATTGCTCTCCCATTGAATATATCTTATTATTTGAAAAACTTTGTCAAGAAGATCAACAATCTTTTTATCGTATTTTTTCATTGAGAAATATCTTTATAAATTCTTTCCATTTCTTCAACAAAATCGTGATATCTTTTATGAACCCCTTCACCAATATATTCTTTTTCAAACTTCTCAAACTTTTCCACAAGTTCTTCCTGAATCTTCTGGTCAAGATGAGAATCTGCCATATTAAACAGAATATTATCTTCTTTAAAAATATGTTGCCTTAAAAGTTCTATATAAAAAGTTGCACTCTGCCTGAATTCCTCTTTTTTATCCTCACCCTTTTTAATTTCCTCCAAACTTTTCTGCATTTTCTTTATAGAATTTCTTCCTTCATTATGTTCATATAACATAACACCAATAGGACCTCCTTCTCTTGGAATACCTCTTCTTTCCATCTCGGGGAAAAGCATATCCTCTTCTTTCCCGTGATGACATCTATCAGCAAAATTTCTAAAAAAATCAATTATTCTTTCCATATTTTGAATATCTATAACCTCTTTGTTCATTGCTTTCTCCAGAATAGATAACATTCTTTCAATTAACCTGTGTTCATTTTTGAGCATTTCTGTTGGTTTCATATTTTCCTCCTTATAAAATTAGAAATCCTAATTATAATGGAATTTAAGATAAAAAGTCAACTGATAAATTTATTTTTATTTTATATCAAAATCTTTCAATCTTTTCAGGCAATCTTACACCTTTTAAATACCTTAATTTACCTTCTACATACATTTTTTCAAAAAATTCTCCCGCTTGTTTTATCTCTTAATAAAGATGCATCTTCATAATCTATTTTTTCACCAAAAAAATTAGCCATTTCTATTATCTCTTCAATCTTTAAAGTAAAAAATCAGCACCTATTATTTTTGCATCTCTTTCAAATTTATAGGGGGGATTACCTTCAATTACAACTTTAGCAGGTAGATTATCAAAAAAAAGAAAGACATTTTCTCCTTTTTGTATAAAAAATGCCTTCTAATATCCTTTTCAAGTAAATTTAATGCTCCAACTTTTTCCCCTTTCCACTTTGTTTTTTTAAAAGTTTCCTTTTTTATCTGGATGATTTTCCCAAAATAATGCTCATCCATACCTTCTGTATCCTTTTTAATTTTTTCTTTTATTTTTTCAATTTCCTTTATATTTAATTTTGAAACACATATAAGAATTGCAATTTTTAGTTTTTCTTCATCTTTTTAAAATTTTTATACCCTTAATTCCCCTTTCATAAACACCTTTTACCCCTCACATTTAAAGTTATATAGACTAAAGTTAGAAGATTTTTTTAAGCCTTATAAATTCTTTTAATTATTTTTCAAAAAAATATTTTAAAGACTGCTCTTCTGTTTTTCTTTTGAAGTTCTATTTTCAGGGATTTCTCAATAGGTCTTGAATTCCCGTAAGCAGAAGCATAAATTTTTTCTTCAGGTAGACCCTTTTGCACAAGATATCTTAAAATCTCGGTTGCTCTTCTTGCTGATAATTCCCAGTTTGTAGGGAATAATTCTTCTTTTGATTTGACAGGTGTTCTATCTGTATGAACACCCACTTCAATTTCTTTAAAATTTATTTTATTTAAAAATTCATAAAGTTTTGAAAGTCTTTCCTCTCCTTTTTTTGATATATTATATCCACCAGCCTCAAATATCTCATCGGTTAAAATTTCTATCTCAATCTTATTTCTTTCTTCTTTTAAAGAAAACTCATCTGATAAGATTTTCTTTGCCTCTTCAAAAATTTTAGGTAGCGTTTCCCCTTTCTCTTTTGGAAGATTTTGAATTAAAGATGAAAGTTCCTTTGAAATCTTTTCTGTTAAAACTTCTCTTTCTTTTTCAAGTTCTTTAGCATAATTTTTTAGTGGAGAAACATAAAATCTATGATACAAAAAGAAAACACCTGAAATTATAATTATAATAAAAATTAAAATTAATTCTCTCAGTTTCAACTTATTTCAATTCCGCCCTGTTCAAATAAATATCTCTTTATTTTCTGAGTTGTTGTTTTTGGGAATTCCTCCTCTCTTATTGAAAAACTTCTTACTCTTTTATAATCAGCAAGTTCTTTATTGATCCTTTCAATCTCCTCTTCCATTATTTTATAAATCACTTCATCGGTAATTTCAATCCCTTTTTCCTTTGACCATTCATCAATGAATTCAAAATCAGGGTAAATAATTGCATGAATCTCTTCCACTTTTGTTCTTGGATGTATTCTTGCAAGAACAAGAACCTCCTTTATATATGGGGATTGCAATAGTTTTTCTTCAATTTCTTCAGGATATACATTCTTGCCGCCTTTTGTCACAATTACTGATTTTTTTCTTCCTGTTATATATAAAAATCCATCTTTATCAATCCTGCCCATATCCCCTGTCAAAAACCATTCTCCCCTGAACACTTTCCTCGTTGCCTCTTCATTTTTATAATATCCCTTCATCACTATTTTTCCCTTTACACCTATCTCCCCTATTCCATTCTCGTCAGGATCAAATATTTTTACATCAACACCTGGAAGTGGTGGACCAACAGATTCATTCTTACATTTAGAAGGTAAATTTACACTTACAACCGGTGAAGTTTCAGAAAGCCCATAACCTTGATAAATCGGGAAACCCATAAGTTCATATTCTCTTGATATCCATCTTGGAAGTGCAGCCCCTCCTGAAATTAAGTATCTTAATCTATCAAGACCAAGTTGAGCCCTTATCTTTTTGAAAAGCATCCCGGAAACTTGCTTATTCCCTGCCATCTGAAACATTTTTGATAGTCCTTTCAATGAATAAAACACCCCCTTTTTTATAATATTTGATTTCTTTACATTTTTGTTTATTCCTATAAGGAATTTCTCCAGTAAAAGGGGGACAACCAAGAAAATTGTGGGTCTTGCACTTTTTAAATCTTCTAAGAGTTCTTTTGATTTTAAAGACCTCGCATAAAATATTTCACATCCCACTGTAAGGGGAGCCAGAAAACCGCATGTCCCTTCAAAAACATGGTGTATCGGTAAAACAGAAAAGAAAATATCATTTTCGTCCACATCAAGAACTTTTAGCATCATTTCAATATTTGAAAGAATATTATCATGGGTAAGCATTATTCCTTTGGGAAGTCCTGTTGTCCCTGAAGTATATAATATCAAAGCAATATCCTCCCTTTTTATTTCTTCTGGTTTTTCAAGTGGCTTTATTTCACTTAATATATAAGGTAAATTTGGCTTTGGATTTTCCGCATCAAAGGATATTATCTCTTTAAGTTCAGGAATATCATCTTTAATTTCCATTATTTCATCATAAAACCTTGAGGAAACAAACAAAAATTTTGATTCTGAATGCCTTAATATGTGAGCCCATTCAGAAGAAGTTGTTCTTGAATCCAGAGGAACAACTATTCCACCTGCCCAGAGGATCGCCAGGTGAGATATTCCCCATTCGGGTCTGTTTTCACCTAAAACTGCTGCCCTTTCACCCTTTTTGAATTCTTTGGATTTTAAATAACCGCCTATCCTTTTAACATTTTCAATCAATTCTGAATATGTAACTTCCTGAAATATATTTTCCTTTCTCATTTTCATTGCCACTTTATCCGGATACCTTTTTGCACAAAATATCAAAATATCCACTATTTTATTATAACTTTCTACTGGCACTTCTTTCCCTTTCATAATAATTAATTATATAAGATTATAAAAATCAAAATCAATTTCCACATCAATCTCAGGATATATCAAAAATTCAGGCGGATTTTTTATTTTAATTATATCCTTTTCAGTTGTTATAAAATATTCATAATTTTTTGAAAATATTTCTTTAACTTCTTTCTCAGAATAAAAATGATGGTCTCTGAATTTTATTTTTTCCCGGAGATTTATATTCTTTTTATAAAGAAAATTAAAAAAACTTTTAGCATCACCAATTCCACAAAAAGCCAAAACTTTTTTATTTTTAATTTTCTCGGGAGGAAAAACTCCACCTTTTGAATTCTTAAAACCTTTTAAACAGTACCTCATAAAATATATATATTTAACTTTAAACCTTTTTAAAAGCTCTTTCAACCTGTTTTTTTCTTCTTCATTTAAATAATCAAATTTCTCATTTATTATTAAAATATCAGCCCTTTTTATTCCACCATAATCCTCACGAAGTTTTCCAAAAGGAAAAAATCTTTCTTTTTTAAAAAATACCTGGTAAGGTAAAACCAGAATATTTTTTGAAAATTTATAGTTTAAATATTGATAAGCATCGTCAAGAACAAAAATATCAACATCAAATTTTTTCCTGATTTCTTCAATTATCCTTTCTCTTTTTTTTGAAATCCCCAGTACTATTTTTTCAGCGAATTTTTTAAAATAAAGATATGCTTCATCCCCTATTTCATCGGGAAAATATTTTTCACCTGATATTATCATATCTTTTTTTATTTTCCTTTTATATCCCCTTAATATCACCGCCACTTTTTTGTTTTTATTTATTAAATTTTCCACTATTTTAACTCCTAAAGGGGTTTTCCCTGCACCACCAATTAAAAGGCTACCTATACATATTGATGGAAAAGGAAACTCCTTTTGAACTCTTAAATAAAAATATTTATAAATTAAAAAGAAAATTTCATAAGGCGAGATCATTTAATTTTTAAAAAATTCTCCTTAATACCCTCTCTTTTACTTTTTATAAAAAAGGAAAATACTGCAAGGATTATATATACAATTCCTATTAAAACCCTTATTTTTGGATGGGGAAAGAAAAACTGTGAAAAAAATAGAAATAAGAGTAAAAAACCTTCAAAAATGTTAAAATCAAAATCTGCAAGAAGTATGATTGCAAAAAAACTCTGAGCAGCAGTTAGAAATATTTCTTCTTTCTGTCTTAAATCAATTGGCAATCCCCTTTTTAATGAAAAAGCAGAGATTGAATAAATTATGGGAAGGGTTCCAACAAGGAGCGTCCATTGATTCACCTTGGATGAAACAAGCGTGTTAAAACCTGAAGAAGGTTTCCCCTTAAATACAAATATACCCATTGCGATTATCTCAGGAGCCTCTGATGCAAGAGGCGCAACCCACTGAACAAGTAAAAATTCCTCAATTTTTAAAATCTTTCCAGTTTCAACAAGTGATTCTGCAAACTCATGCCCTGAAATGAGTATGCAAAATCCTGCATATAAGAATAAAAGAAATATGAGTAATAACCTCTTAAATTTTCCTATTAAGAGCAATTTTTTCAAAAATGGGGTTTCCTCTATTTCTACTTTGTGAGCCTTTGATGCTTCAAAAATGTATATAAAAAATATAAAAAGAAAAATTAAAGAATCAATTAAACTTAAAAAGTTTTTAAAAGGTAAAATAAAAGCATAAATTGTTGCAACTAAAAGAATCCTTAATTCAAGGGCGAGTGTCTTTTCAAGTTTTAATGTCTTTTTCTTAAATTTTATTCCAAATAGAAAAACAACCAGTGTCCACCCTATTCCTATGAGGAGTCTATTTGCTCCTGTCATATTTGCAAGGGCATAAGAGGAATAACCTTCTTTTTTTGGAGCCATCCAGGCAAAATAAAAATCAACGATATACTCAGGCAAAACTGCAAGTAGAGCAAGGAAGGCAAAAGATAATGACCTTGAAAAATCTATCTGTGCACCCTCAGTAGCGGTAGTTAATATATACGCTGCTCCTGCTATACAAAGACCACTAAATGTCGCTATAAAAAAAGGATGAAGTTCTATCAGGGAAAATTTTAAAAAAATCCAGGGAAAGGTTAAAAGGAAAGAAATTAAAATTTCCATAGAATTTATATTATAAAGGTATTTGACTTATTTTTTTAAATTTGTTTATAATTAAAAACTTTATAAAATTTTAAAATTGAGGGTTTTAAATGAGAAATAAAAGAAAGGAGAGGATTGGTGTTATTATAAGTGATAAAATGGATAAAACAAGAGTTGTGCTTGTTGAAAGAGTTTTTATTCATCCTAAATATAAAAAAGAAGTTAAAGCCAAAAAGAAATATTATGCTCATGATGAAAACAATGAATGTAAAATTGGAGATGTTGTAAGAATAATGGAGACAAGACCGCTTTCAAAACTTAAAAGATGGAGAATTGTTGAAATTATTAAAAAGGCAAAAGAATTATGATTCAGCAGCAAACAAAACTTAAAGTGGCTGATAATACAGGAGCACAGGAGATAATGGTTATAAGAGTTTTAGGTGGTAGTAAAAGAAGATATGGATATGTTGGTGATATTATTGTTGCAAGTGTGAAAAAGGCGATCCCCAATGCTCCTATAAAAAAGGGAGATATAGTAAGAGCGGTGATTATAAGGACAAAGAAAGAATATAAAAGAAAAGATGGAACAAGTGTCAGGTTTGATGATAATGCAGCAGTAATAATAGATACTGCTGGAGAGCCAAAAGGGACAAGAGTTTTTGGACCTGTGGCAAAAGAACTGAGAGATAAAAGATTTACTAAAATAATTTCTCTTGCACCGGAGGTTGTCTAAAAATGGCAGCAAAGATAAAAAAGGGAGACCAGGTAATAGTTATCTCAGGAGATGAAAAAGGAAAAGTTGGTAAAGTAATAAAGGTCTTCCCTAAGGAAAATAGAGCCATTGTTGAAAAAGTTAATCTTGTCAAAAAACATGAAAGGTTTAGAGGACCAACTCAGCCTTCAGGTATAATAGAAAAAGAAGCACCAATACATCTTTCAAATCTTGCACTCATATGTCCTAATTGTGGAGAAAGAACAAAAGTAGGTTTCAGATTTGAAGGAGAAAGAAAAATAAGATATTGCAAAAAATGTAATCAATCAGTTGAAAAATAATGGCTGCAAGACTTTTAGAATATTATAAAAAAGAAGTGGTTAAAAAACTTATGAAGGAGTTTGGTTATAAAAATATTTATCAAGTTCCAAGAATTGAAAAAATAGTCATAAATGTAGGATTTGGAGAAGCAGTTCAAGATCCAAAACTCCTTGAGTTTGTCCAAAAAGACCTTTCCCTTATAGCGGGTCAATGGCCAATAATAAGGAGAGCAAGAAAGCATGTTGCCGCTTTTAAACTCCGAAAAGGTATGCCTATCGGAGTGAAAGTCACTTTGAGAGGGGAAAGAAGTTATATCTTTCTTGATAAACTTATAACTTTTGCCCTTCCAAGAACAAGAGATTTCAGGGGACTCTCAAGGAATTCTTTTGATGGAAAAGGTAATTATAATTTTGGGCTTGATGAACATGTTGTTTTTCCAGAAATAGATATAGATAAAGTAAAGGTTCATTTTGGAATGGATATAGCAATAGTTACAACGGCAAAGACCGATTATGAAGCAATTAGACTTTTAGAAGAACTTGGTTTTCCTTTTAAAAGAAAATAGGAGGTGAAAATTGGCAAGAAAAGCAAAATTTATAAGGGCTTTTACTACTGAGCCAAAATTTAGAGTAAGAAAGAGGAATAGATGCAAAAGGTGTGGAAGACCAAGAGGATATTTAAGGAAATTCGGGCTTTGCAGGATTTGTTTTAGAGAACTTGCTGTAAGGGGTGAAATCCCTGGTGTAAAAAAAGCGAGTTGGTGATATGATGACTGACCAAATTGCAGATATGCTTACAAGGATTAAGAACGCAATAATGGCAAAACATAAAGAGGTTAAAATTCCACATTCAAAAATGAAAGAAAAAATTGCGGAACTCCTTAAAAAAGAAGGATTTATAGAAAATTACGAGGTAATAGGAGAAATTCCAAGAAAAGAAATTTTAATTAAATTTAAAATTTACAAGGATAAGAATGCTATAACAGATTTAAAAAGGATAAGTAAACCAGGAAGAAGAATCTATGTGAGTAAAGATGAAATACCATGGGTTATGAATGGACTGGGAATTGCGATAATTTCCACATCAAAAGGAATTTTGACCGATAGAGAGGCAAGAAAAAAGAAAATAGGTGGAGAAGTGATCTGTTATGTGTGGTAAAGGAGGTAAAAATGTCAAAGATAGGCAAAACCCCTATTGATATTCCCGATAATGTAAATGTAGAAATAAAGGAAAATAGAATAAATGTTAAAGGACCAAAAGGAAATCTAAGTTTTGAGTTTCATCCGAAAATTGAGGTAAAGATTATAGATAAAAAAATATTTGTTGAAAGAAAAAGTGATGAGAAACTTTTTAAAGCTTTACATGGCACAACAAGGCAAATAATAAAAAATATGATCATAGGGGTAAGAGAAGGATACAGAAAAGTTCTTGTTGTTGAAGGAATGGGTTATAAGGTAAATATGGAAGGTAATAAACTTGTTCTTAATGTTGGATATTCACATCCTGTCTATTATGTGCCTCCACAGGATATTAAGATAAGTGTGAAGGAAAATAAAATAACAGTTGAAGGTATTGATAAGCAGAAAGTTGGTCAGGTCGCAGCAGAAATAAGAAGAATTAAGGAACCTGACCCATATAAGGGTAAAGGAATAAGATATGAAGATGAAAAATTAAAATTAAAACCTGGAAAGGCTGCGGTTACAAAGGGTGCATAAATTGAAAAGAGAAGAAAAAATTGAAAGAAGAAAAAGGAGACATTTAAGGGTAAGGAAAAAGGTTATTGGTACCCCTGAAAGACCAAGACTCTGCGTATATAAATCTTTAAAGCATACATATGCTCAAATTATAATTGACACACCTTATGGTCCATGCAAGGTTTTAACAGGTGCCTCAACCTGTTCCCCTGAAATAAGAGAAAAAATTAAAAATTTAAAGACAAAAGTCGCAAAAGCAAAAGAAGTGGGTAAACTTTTAGCAGAAAGGGCTCTAAAACTTGGTATTAAAAGGGTTACTTTTGATAGAGCAGGATACAAATATCATGGGAGAATAAAGGCATTAGCAGAGGGAGCAAGGGAAGGGGGACTTGAATTTTGATCAGTTTCAAAAAGACAATTGGACAATTTAGTGCGAAAAAATACCTTGAGAAAATTTTAATTTCAAAAAAATTACCTTCTTCTTTTCTTTTTATGGGTCCTGAAGGCATAGGAAAAGCAACATGTGCTTTTGAGTTTGTCAAAATTTATTTTTGTTTAAAAGAAGATAAACCATGTGATGATTGTGTAAATTGTAAAAGGATAAACCATTTCAATTTCCCAAATTTAAGACTTCTTTTACCGGAAGAGATTGAAGAAAAAATTTTAGAAGAAATAGAATCTGGCAGTATAAATCCCGACAATCTAAGAGGGAATTCCTTTTCAAGGAATCTTGTGATAAGCATAAATCAAATAAGGAGAATTAAGGAAGAAATAATATATCCACCTTCAGAAGGAGATAGGATTTTTTATCTTGTTCTTGATAGCGATCTTATGGGGAAAGAAGCACAGAATGCTTTCTTAAAAACACTTGAAGAGCCCCCCCAATATATAACTTTTATACTAATTTCATCCCATCCTGAACTACTTTTACCAACAATAAGGTCAAGGACCCAGAAAATAACATTTTCTCCTTTAAGTCTTGAAGAGTTTTCAAAGTATAAATTTCCAAAATTATATAATATTCAATATCTTTATAATCTTTCAGGAGGGAGTATAGGAAAGGCAAAATTTATGATTTCAAAAGACGTTGAAGAGATAAAGAAGAAAATGCTTCAAATTCTTATGATGAAAAAAACACCTTACCATTTACTCAAAGGCGAAATTAAAAGGGACGACCTTACGCTTATGTGTAATATATTGCAATTTATCTTAAAGGACCTTCTAAATGCAAAGATTGGAAATGAAGATAATTTAATATTTAAAGAAATGCTCCCATTTTATGTAAGATATAAAGATAAAATAAAAAGAGAAGAGATAGAAAAAAGATACTATGAAACATTAGAACTTGAAGATGCGATAAATAGAAGGGTAAACATTTCGCTAATTCTTATGAGTTTTCCAAAATTTTCTTTTGTTTAAGGAGGAAAGTTATGGAAATTCATGAACTGAGAGATTTTTATGGAATTGAATCCTATTATACTGATGAAGAAAAGATGGTAAGAAATACTGTAAGGGAATTTGTAAGGGATAGAATTTTACCTATTATAAAAGACTACTGGTTAAAGGGTGAGTTTCCAAAAGAACTCATCCCTGAAATGGCTCGCCTTGGACTCCTTGGGATTACATTACCAGAACAATATGGTGGAATTTCTCTCGGTCCTGTTGCTTATGGACTTGTTATGGAAGAACTTGAATATGGGGATTCAGGAATAAGAAGTTTTTGCTCTGTTCACAATTCACTTGCAATCTATTCAATATACACATTTGGTTCAGAAGAGCAGAAAAGAAAGTATTTACCCGAAATGGCAAAAGGAAAACTTATAGGATGTTATGGGCTTACAGAACCAAATGCAGGAAGTGACCCCTCATCACTTGAAACAAAAGCGATAAAAAAAGGAAATAAATGGATATTGAATGGAACAAAGATGTGGATAACAAATGGCTCAATAGCAGATGTGGCTATAATATGGGCAAAAGACAAAGAGAATAATTTTCATGGATTCATAGTGGAGAAAGGAATTAAAGGTTTTTCAGCAAGGGAAATAAAGACGAAGATTTCGATGAGGGCTTCTGATACATCCGAACTTATTCTTGAGGATGTTGAATTAGACGATTCTTTTAGATTGCCAAATACCGTGGGATTCAAAAGTTGTCTTATGCCTTTAAATGAAGCAAGATATGGAATAACATGGGGATGTGTTGGTGCTGCCTGGGCTTGTTTTGAAGAAGCACTCAATCATTCAAAAACAAGGATCCAATTCAAAAAACCTATTGGCTCATTTCAATTGATCCAGCAAAAACTTACAGATATGTTTGAAGAAATTGTTAAATCTGAAATTTTATGTCTGCATTTAGGAAGATTAAAGGAAAAAGGGAAGGCAAAGCATTATCATGTTTCACTTGTAAAAAGAAACAATACAAAGATGGCATTAGATGTTGCAAGGGAGGCAAGAATAATCTTAGGAGCATATGGAATAACAGCAGAATACAATTCAATGAGACATGCAGCAAATCTTGAAAGTGTCCATACATATGAAGGAACATATGAAATCCATACATTGATTGTTGGTAAAACAATTACAGGTTTTGACGCAATTGAGTAATTTTTTTAAAAATAAAAAAGTTCTGATTACAGGAATAAAGGGGTTTGTTGGACCTTATCTTGCACACGAGGTTCTAAATTCGGGTGGGGAAGTTTATGGTATTGCTCTTCCTGGCGAAATGAAGGAACATCCACTCAAAAAATTAATTCAAAATTTAAAAATTTTTGAAGGTGATTTAGAAGAAAAAGAATTTGTTTTCAAAGTTATTGAAAAAACAAAGCCAGATTCTATCTTTCATCTCGCTGCAAAATCATCCGCATTTAAATCCTTTGAAAAACCACTTGATTTTCTTAAAACAAATTGCATTGGAACATCAAACTTGCTTGAAAGTTTAAGGGAAATATCAATAGATACCACTTTTATCTTTGCAGGTTCCTCTGATGAATACGGAATAGTGATTTTTTCACATAAACAATATGAAGATTTAAAGAAAAAGTATGGGGAAATTATACCAGAGCCTTCAAAAATACCGGAAATTCCTATAAATGAAAATAACCCTTTAAGACCTTTATCCCCTTATGCTTTAACCAAGGTATATGGTGATTTTTTAACAAGGGAATATAGTAATTTTACAAAAATAAAGGGGATTGTTACAAGGGCATTTAACCATGAAGGGGCTGGAAGGGGTGAAGGTTTTGTGAGCACAGACATAATTAAACAGGTTGTATTATGTAAAAAAGAAGGTTTGAATAAAATAAAAGCGGGTAATATCATGGCAATGAGAGACTGGTCTCATGTAAAAGATATTGTAAAAGGTTATGTCCTCGTTGCTGGAAAAGGTAAAAAAGGGGGTGTGTATAATATTGGCTCAGGAAAAGTATATTCAGTTTTAACATTCATTCTTCTTTGTCTTGAATGTGCAGGATTTAAGATTTTTGAAATAAAAAGTAAAAAATATTTAAGGAAAAGGATTGAAAATCCTCTTGAAGAAAAAGAAATTAATATTTATGGGTTTAAATTGAGTTTATTTAATATTGACGAATTAATGATAAAAGAAAAAATAGATTTTGGAATAGAAGATGAAGGTATCATTGTAGAGACAAAACAGGGTAAAATAGAGATTTTAATAGATGAGAAAAAATTAAGACCTTCTGATACACCAATACTTTTATGCGATAATACAAAAATTAAAGAATTAGGATTTGAAATAAATTTTACATTGAGAGAAATAATCCAGGAAATGTTTGAATACTATCAAACAATTTCTTTGAAATAAACTCTAAATCTTTTATAAGGATTTCCACCAAGCCTTTTTATTAAATTGTTTATTGCATAATTATCTTCAAGAGTTAAAGAACCTTCTGCTTCTTTATATCCAAGTTTTCTTCCGATTTCAAAGAGTTTTGTTGCAAGAATCACTCCAATTCCCTCTCTATATTCTTCAAGAACACCAAGTAATAAGAGCCTACCTGTTTTAAGTCGTGGTTTTGATGGAAAAGGAATTTTACCGAGTCTGTATAATAATTTTACAATATTCAATAAATTCAATTTACCATTCATATCTCTTATTGCTTCAAAAATGTTGGGGATACCAATTCCAATTCCAACTGGCTTTCCATTAAATTCGGCAATTTGAACTGTTTCCTCTACTAAAACTGGTTTAAGTTCGCAAGTAATATATTCAATATCATCTTCATCCAGTAAACTCGTTCCCCAATTATTTTCCCATGCTTTATTATAAATAGTTCTCACTATTTCCATTTCTTCTTTAATTCTCTTCATATTTGCATTTCTTATGACAAGTTTTCCTTTTTCCTTTATCATATTTTCAATTTTCTTTGCCTTCTCCATTCTTTCAAAAGGCATATTTTCAAGATTAAAATGCCAGGCAAAAAAATCTATCTTTTTTTTGAATCTACATTTTTCTAATAAATCTTTATAGTAAGATGGATGAAAAGGTATCATTATCATTTGCATCTTATCAAATCCTTCTATCTGTATCCCCCATAATCCATCATAAGCAAAACTTGCCGGACCTATTATCTCTTTTTTACCCTTCTCTTTTAAAAATTCTTCTGCCTTTTCAAAAAGTCTTTCTGCCACCTCATAATCATTTATACATTCAAAATAACCAAAAAAACCTGCTTTTTTAAGGTCAACCCCCACAACAGGATGCCTTGCAGTATATGCAATTATTCTTCCAGCAGGTTCATTATTTTTATAAGCAATAAAATATTTTAAATCCATCTTTTTAAAAGCAGGGTTTTTACCATGTGGATCAAGATTTTCTATTTCCATTTTTTTTAAAAGTGGAATAAAACTATATTCTTTATAAATCTTATAGGGCATTTCAATGAATTTTGTTAAATCCCTCTTTGTTTCAACCTCCATAATCTTTATCATATTAGAATTATAAAGTCTTTAAATTTTGATTACCAAATAAATTTTCATTAAAATTTAATTATGGAATTTAAAGAATTTAAAAATATTCCCCATTCTTTTACAGGTATTTATCCATTTAAAGAGCATTACGAGTTTTATATAAGATGGGTTAAAGAGGGTTATCATGGTAAGATGAAATATATGGAAAAAATAAAAGAAAGAGAAAGTTTAGAGAATATTTTTAAAGAGGCAAAATCCTGTATGGTTATTGCTATTCCCTATTATATAGAAATTCCTGAAAGGGAATATAAAATTTCAAGGTATGCAATTTTTTATGATTATCACCTATGGATAAAGGAAAAATTAAAAGAAATTTTGAAAAAATATAACATTTATGGGAAAATATATGTTGATACAGGTCCTGTTCTTGAGAGGTCTTTTGCGTGTAAGGCGAAGATAGGCTTTATTGGTAAAAATACAAATATAATATCATTCAAAAGGGGGTCTTATTTTTTTCTTGCTGAATTGATTCTTCCTTTTGAAATTAAAGAACTTGTGAACGGGGGAAACATTAATTTTTGTGGTAAATGTAGAAGATGCATTGATGCTTGTCCAACAGGTGCATTAAAAGAAAATTTTTTACTTGATGCAAGAAAATGCATTTCCTATCTAACAATTGAATATAAGGAAATAATACCAAAAGAATTGATAGAAAAAATTGGAAATAACATATTTGGATGTGATATATGTCAGGAAGTGTGTCCCTGGAATAAAAACCCCGTATTTTATGACGAAAATTTTTTGAAGCCAAACTATGAGATTTTAAAATTTTCACTTGAAGATTTCTTAAAATTGAAAGAGGATGAATTCAAAAAAATTTTCAATAAAACTCCATTAAAAAGAACAGGCTATATAAATTTTTTAAGAAATTGCATAATATGTGCAGGAAATATAGATAAAGAAAAATACAAAAAGATTTTGAAAGAATTTTCAAAAAGTAAAAATGAAGTTTTAAAAATACAATCTTCCTTTTTCTTTTAAAAATAACTTCACCCTCCTTTTAAATTCTTATTTAATCTTTAGAACCTTTTGATTTCTCCAAAATGTTTGCTAATTCAAAAGTCAACCCATTTGAAAAACTCTTATCCTTTCTTTTAAAATATTTTTTAATTTGAAGGAGAATTATGAAAGAAATCCTTGAAAAGGGGCTTGGTTTTATAGACGGGGAACTTGGATGGATAATTTATGAAATGGCAAAAATTACAAATATTTCTGCTTTTGGAGAAGATATAGAGGTTTCCTATTCTGAAAGGCAAGGAGGAAATGTAAGAGTTTATAAAAGTGGAAATTTTGGTTTTGCAACTTTTACAAAACTTGAAGATGTTTCTCTTGCTGCAAAAAAATCCTCTTATCTTTCAAAATTAGAAAAAAAATCAGAATTGCCCCTCAAAAAACCGAAGATTATAAATGATAAATTTTATCCTGAATTAAAAAATGACCCAAGAAAAATATCAATTTCAGAAAAGATTGAAATTGTTAGAAAATATAACAAAATTTTTCTTGAAGCAAAAGATAAGATACAAAACGCAATGATAAGATATAATGAAGTTGAGATTAAAAAATTTTTATTAAGAACGGATGGAAGTTATATAGAAGAAAACAGGGTATATTCAGGAATTGCATTTGGAGCATTTGCTTCTGATGGTTCAAGGGTCCAGCCTTTTTATAAAACCTTTGGCGATCAAAGGGGATTTGATGTAGTTTTAAATAGGGAAAAAGATATTGAAGAGGCAATTTCAAATGCCCTTTTACTTTTAAAAAGTGAAAAGGTTAAGGGTGGTATTTACACCTGCATTCTTGATCCTGAGATTGCAGGTGTATTTATTCATGAGGCATTCGGGCATTTATCAGAGGCAGACCATATTTATAGAAATGAAAAATTGAAAGAAATAATGAAGCCCGGGACTCTTCTTGGAAGCGAAATTTTAAATGTTGTTGACGATGGCTCAATTGTTGGTGAAAGAGGATTTTATAAATATGATGATGAAGGGGTTCCCTCTTCTAAAAAATACATTATAAAAAATGGTATTTTATCTTCAAGGCTTCATTCAATATATACTGCTTCCTTAATGAATGAAGAACTAACAGGGAATGCAAGAGCAATAAATTATAGATTCCCTCCAATTGTAAGAATGAGCTCAACTTATATAGAGCCTGGTGATAAGAGTTTTGAAGAACTTATAGGAGATATTAAAGAGGGTATTTATATAAAAGGTTCTCTTGGTGGACAAACGGAATTTGAAATGTTTACATTCAGTGCTCAGGCAGCATATATAATAAAAGATGGGAAGGTTAAAGAACCTCTAAGAGATGTAATTTTAACAGGAAATGTTTTTGAAACTTTAAAAAATATTGAAGCAATTGGTAACGACCTTGAATTACATGGAGGTGGCTGCGGTAGAAATGGTCAATTCCCATTGCCTGTTTCTACAGGTTCGCCTCATATAAGGATTAAAAATGTTTTGATAGGGGGTAAATGATGAAAGAAATAATAAGAGAAATTGAAAAAAGGGGAATTAAAAAATTTGAAATATTTTACGAAAAAAGAATAAAGGATGAAACAAATTTTCATCAGAATGAACCTGAGGAATTCAACGAAAAAAAGGAAGAAGGTTTTGGACTGAGAATAATCAAAGAGGGTAAAAGAGGGTTTGTATCGTTTAATTTGTTAGAAAAGCCAGAAGAAATAGTTGACAAAGCAATTGAAACTTCTACTTATGGTAAGGAAATAGATATTGATTTTCCCTCCCAAAAAATTGAAAGAGACTTGAAAATCTTTTATGACCTGGAATGGAATGAAAAAGAAAGAATTGAAACTGGAAAAAATATAGTAAAAGAAATCTCATCTAAATATAAAGATTTAAAAGTAAATATTTCTTTTTCAAAGGAATATATTGAAAGAAAAATATTTAACTCAACTGGGTTTGATGCTGAGTTTAAAAAAAGTATATTTTCCTATTATATTTCTATTTTTGGATTAATAGAAACAGGCATAGTTTTTCTAATGGATGGTGAATCAAATTTTAAACGAGAGTTTAATTTTAATAAAATTTTAAATGATTTGATAATACTTCTTGAAAGATGTAAAGTAAAGGATGATATAAAAAGCGGAAGATATCCTGTTATCTTTTCTCCATTTTCCTTAGATTTTTTTATATACGGGATAATAAGTGGAATTGATGGAAAAAATTTTGAAAAAGGTATAACACCACTTAAAGATAAAAAAGGAGAAAAAATTTTATCTCCAGAAATCACAATAATGAATGACCCTGAAAGAGAGGACCTTACAGGTTCTGCTCCTTTTGATGATGAAGGTATCAAAATAGAAAAATTTAAATTTATAGAAAATGGGATTTTAAATGATTTTATAGTATGTCTTGAAACTTCAAAAAGGACAGGAATAAGAGCAAGGGGTAATGGATTCAGGAGTTCTTTTGAAAGTTTACCAATGCGTTCATTCTCTAATTTTGTAATTGAAAAGGGTGAAAAAAATCTTGAAGATATAATAAAAGAAATTAATTATGGTTTAATCATTTATGAAACAATAGGAGCAGGACAGTCAAACATTCTTGCAGGTGAATACTCCTTCAATGTTGGGCTTGGATTTTTAATAAAGGATGGGGAAATTAAAGGAAGGGTAAAGGATGTAATGGTTTCTGGGAATTTCTATGAAGATTTTAAAAAGGTGATAGCAATTTCAAAAGAGACTAAAAAAATTAGCAATTTTGAACTGCCTTATATATGTGCTGGTGAAATTAAGATTGATGCAAAATGAAAAATATTTTATTTCAAAATAAGCATATTTAGTGTTTTATTTCCCTCCTTGGAATTAAGATTTATAAAATACACTCCTGAGGGAAGTTTCTTACCAGATCTATCTTTTCCATCCCATAAAATTTTTCCTGTTGAATTTATTTTATACATATTTATGAGTTCACCTGCGGAATTAAATATTTTTATCACTGCATCTTTATCCTTAATTCCACTAAAAGATATAATTGTTTTTTCTTTGAAAATATTTGGGTAAACATTAAAGAAAATTTTTTCTTTTGAAATTTTCTCAAAAACATTAACATAGAATGGAACATAAACATCGTCTATATACCATCCCTCCTGTGTGACACTGTAATCACTTATAAATCTGAATCTTATCCTTGTAGTCTTACCAAAAAATCTATCCATTCCAAATGTCTTTTGAGCCCATGATGTTTGATTTCCTGTATAGATATCAAATGTCCACCAGAAATGGGAACCGTTATTTAAATCAAAGTGAGCATAATCCCAGTTTAGTTCAAGAGAATACCATGTATAATAGGAAAGTGTTTTATTAGGTGTTACGACAAAATATGGAGAGACAAGTTTCGCATCATTTTCATTTGTATACTGCCAGCTTCCTTCAACACCTGAATACCATGAATGAGTAGCCGAATTATATCTATGCGTTGTTTGGTGCCAGTTATCGTATGTTCCATAATGTGTCCATCCATTTACCCCTGACTCCATATCATCTGAAAATCCCGGATTTGTTGTTATCATAAATGGTATTGTGTCTATTATATCTCCAGTTGTAATTACAAATTTCGCGAGGTGCTTATCAGGACATGATGAAGAGATATTAAATGTAAAACTCAATATGGTATCAACATTTCCAGGAGATATTGGAGTTGAATAAGGCGAAACATTTGTTATTGTGACATAAGGATCAGTCGTTTCAACCTGTCCCCCGCCAAGATAATCTCCTGTTCCCATATTTTTAGCAAGAACCTTTAAACTTATGTTTTCACCAGGTTCCGCAAATCCATTATTATTTCCTGATAATTCATTTAAAGTGTAATCATACCATAAAGCTTTTGTAATTGGTATAATCCCTATTTCTGCTCCCTGATAAATCTCTTTATTAGAACCCTGAACAAATACAACAATATGACAATCCTTTTCTTTCCATGAAGAGGATATTGTAAAATCCCTTGACCTTGTGATTGAACTATTCGCCGGTATTGTAACAGATTCACCATTTGCATTTGGAAGCATTTTTCTTACCACAAAATCAAGTTCTGTCATCCCCTGCCAGTTATAAGGTATATCATTTTCAACAATTACAAAATGAAGTGTTCCTGTTATGGCGTTTGACGAAGTGTTTTGAATCGTTGCAGTTACTGTTCCATTATTTGAAACAGAATCATAATTACAGGTTAAAGAAATCATAAGATTTGATGGGATACTTATCCTTTGATTATAGTCCTTTCTATAAAATGGATACATTGTTCCATAATGAAGTCCACCAACTTCAGAAATAACACCATCAAACCATGTGGTTGGATATCCGGATATACCATAATAATTTGCCCTCTGAGCAGATTCCTGAGTATAAAATGGGTCACTTGTGGAAGAATGATAGGCTATTACAACAACAGAGTCATACGCTCTTTCATATATTTCATCCAGTCCCCTTGCAGCACCTGGACAGTATGTACACCATGTTGCTGTAAATTCTTCAGCAACTACTACCCTCTGTGCAGCATAGGATAGATTACTTATAATTATTAAAATTCCAGCTACACACACGAGCCTTTTCATATCTCTTCACCTCCCTCTTTTAATCATATTTAATTATATCTTAATTTGCTTTTATATTTCAAATGAGTGTATAATTTTAATAAGATGATAAGTTTAATTTTTCATTTTTTATTTTTTAACCTTTCACTTTTAATAAATGAAATTCAAATATCACCGGGTGATACTATTGAATGGATTGAATTAAGAAATCTTTCACAAATAGATGTATACGGATTTAAGATTGTTTCACTGGAAGACACAGGAGTTATAAATGTTCATTCCTCCGAGAGCATAATATTTATTAGTAAAAGCGAAATTTATGGCAATTTAATTTTTAACGATAATGAGGATTTAATAAAAATTTTAACTCCCCAAAATCAAGAAATATTTACTTTGTATTATTCTCCTAATTCATCTTTTTCAGAAAATAGTTCAAAAACCCCACCCCCTTATTACTCATCCTCTTTATTTTTTGGTCCTCTCAACCCATCAAATCCTATAGACACTTTTATTCATTTTTATATAGATACAACCCCTACTCCTTGTTTTTCAAATGATGATTATGGTTGGATATCAGGTTATGTCTACTCTTCCTTAGATACAACACCAATATTTAGTGCTCAAGTTCATGCTCAAGGTATAAATGGTTTTGGAGAAAATACTGTTTACGCTGATAGTAATGGATACTATATTGTTTATGGACTTGGGATTGATCTTTATACTTTATGTGCATCAAAAGATGGGTACTATCCACAATGTTATCCAGAATTAATTCAGACATATCCTGAAAGCACGATAACAGGGATAAACTTTTATTTAAACCCTCTGGAAATTAAAGAAAATAAAAATATAAAGATTTTATTCAAAGAAAAAGAAAAGTTTAAAAATTACGATATTTTTGATGTAGTTGGAAGAAGAGTAAAATTACCTTTAAAAGGGGTATATATAATAAAAAAAGAGGAAAAAAAAGGAAAAATAATTTTTATAAGATAATGAAAAACAAAACGTTTATAATTTTATTAATCATTATTTTATATTCCTGTAAAGGGATAAAACCGGTTCCTACAATATCTTATGTTAAAGAAAAAATAATAGATAATGGCTCAAAAATAATTTTAAAATGGGAAAGATTAAAGGATATTGATGGATATAACATATATTTTGATGAAAATACTATCCCGAGTATCGTGCTTTCACCTCATATTGATTCCCTTTTGCTTTCTTCTCCAAAGAAAAAAGTTGAAATTACAGTTTTTAGGGAAGATGTTGAATCAAGCCCTTATGTTTTAAATTATAAAGTTAATGTTGATACTTTTATATTTTATCCAAATAGACTTGCTGATTCAACAAAACCTTCTGGATTTTATTTTGATTCCCTTGGAAATATAAAAAGGGTTAATACAAGGGATACTTTCATTAAAAAATGTGATTTTGTTTTTGAAGAAATAATTGAAAATGATACATCTCTTTATCTTTATGGACCTAAGGGATGGTATGTTCCTTGGAATCAAAAAAATAATAAGATTTCAACGAGTTTTTCTGATTTAAGCATCGGGAAATGTGATACAGCATTTTTAAATGAATATAAAGATGTTGTTAAAATAAGTTGTGGAAAAACATACTTTTTATGGTTTACAGAGGATACAATATTAAATGAGGATGATAACTTCGCTAAAATATATATTACTTTAAAGGATGATATAAAAAGGGAATATTATGTTCAAATAGGATATCAAAAGAAAAAGGGAATAAGATGGCTAAAAAGTGAATAAAAAAATATTTCTTTTCCTTCTCTTTATAATTATCATAAAAATACCAGTAATTTTAAAAACAGAGTTAACTCCGGATGAATGCTATTATTTTTTATGGTCAAAAAATTTAGATATTTCCTACTATGACCATCCACCAGTAATTGCATATCTTATTAAAATTTCAACAAAAATATTCGGTGAAAATGAAATGGGCGTAAGATTTTTTGCACCTTTTTTAAGTTTTTTGACAAGTCTTTTTTTAATAATAATTGGTAAAAAAATAAAAGATTACCAAACTTCTTTTAATATCTTATTACTCATAGCGCCTTCAATAATATTTTCTATTGGAAGTGTAATAATAACACCTGATACACCCCTTATATTTTTTTTAATTCTTTCCTATTATTTTTTATTAAAATTCAAAGAAAATAAAAATTTTATCTATCTTGCTGCCATTTCTTTTGGAATTTCGCTGTTATCAAAATATACAGCAATTTTAATTTTACCTTCTTTCATTTATTTTTTATATAAAGAAAGAATAATTTTTAAGAAAGAAGGAATCCTATCCTTTTTAATTATCCTTTTCTTATTTTTACCTGTCTTGATATGGAATTTTTATCACAATTTCACATCAT
>CBFGJO010000022.1:0-20592 GCA_965649125.1 Caldifarciminota bacterium
CAACCCTTATTGAAGGTGGAGGGTCTAAAACTATTCTTAAAATATTTTCTTCTATTACTCCATTTAATTTTCTTTCCGGGGGAACTATTTCTTCTCCTGTCCCTTTCCCCCTTATTTCAGGAATAATTTTTTCTCCCTCTCCTTCCTCCATTTTTATTTTTATTATCATATTTTCAGGAATTAAAATTATTTCCCTTTTTAATCTCTTAAAACCTTTAAGATTTAATATTATTGTATCTTTTGGCAAATCTTCAGGTGATGAGTATTCCCTTTCAGGAACTTTTAGCCAGAATTCAAAAATTCCATCTCTATCAGTATATGTTTTTAGCTTTTCACCTTTTAATATAATTTCAACATTTTGAAGAGGCTTGCCACTTCTATCAGACACATATCCCCTTATACCTGTTAGACCTTCCCTTTTTTCAGGAAAAATATTTTCTTTTTTAAAAGGCACAAGTAATACATTTACTTTAAGGGTTTCTTTCTCCTGTATATAAAAATATGCTGAAAGTGGGGTATATCCTTCAGATTCAAAATAAAACTCATATTCACCAACTGGAAGGGACATTTCATTTTCTAATTCCCTTTCTATGGTTTTTACTATTTTTCCATCTTTTAGACATTTTATTTTCACTGGAACACTTTTGCCAGTATAGGCATCTTCCACAGAAAACACTATTTTACCTTCTTTTGTCCCTCTTCCCAATAAAATTAGGAATATAAGTAAAAATTTCATATAACCTCCTTTAAAAATTAAATTTTATTATACAGAAAAACACTCCACTCAGTTAAAAGAGGAGGGGATTATTTTTAGATAAGTCATTTACTCTTTTCTTTATAAATATCCTCAAATTTTATTTCTTTATATCCTGGAGGTATTTTTAAGAGAGACCCCGGAATTTCACCTTTTTTAATTGAAATTGCGGTCATTTCCGCTAATTTTTCACCATCCTGTCCATAGGTTATTAACTTAAGGGTGCATCCTTTTCCTAATTCACCTATCATCTGGACGCCAAATTCAGGTCCTACCTTTTCAAACTTCTTTTCAATCCTTTTTACATCTTCTTCATTTATTTCTGATGGAACAAATTTTAAATCAGGGGTGATATACATCTCGGTCTTAACCGTTGCTTTCATAGGATGTGGTGTTGTATATTCTATTTTATAAAGAATAGCATTATATCCAAGTATCTTTAATGTTTTATCTGTTTTTTCAATTTTTATCTCCGGCTCCATTCTTCCCATCATCTTTTCCATCATTTCTTTTGCTTCAGGAGGCAGTTCTTTCATCCTCTCTTTCATCATTTCTTCCATTTCTGATTTCATTTCAGAAATAGATGAAATATATTCATCAATTGTACCTTGAGAGTAGGATTTATCATTATGAGAGATAATTTTTAATTCTTCTTTTTTTAAATCCATGATGAAAACCATATCCTTTGTTTCATGCACTATAATCCCTTTTGAGATATAAAAGGCTATAGTTTCAGGAAGAGTTTTAGTTTCAGCAGGAGCATAAAATTTATTTTCATATTTTATAACCCAGCCTGCTTTTAAAGTTCCTATAATAAATATTCCCCATAAGAATTTCTTCATAAAACCTCCTTTAAATTAAATTTTTTATTTTAAACTTTTTTAATAAGAAATTTCAAATACAAAAAGTTGTTAGTTCTTTGAAGTATAGTATAAGTTAATGAAAGAAATATTTTCTAAATAAAAGCATAATAAAATACTTTGATGAGAAAAAATATAATGAGATAAGAAATTTTTAAGTAAAATAACTTCTCATTGTAATAAAGATAAGTTATAGATGATAATTATTTATTCACTATCATGAAGTTTTTGGGAAAAATAGATTATTCTGCTCTTTTAATGAGGGCATTAAGAGGAAGAGGCAGTGTTTATGACCTTCTCGGGAATTACCGAAAAGCAATAGAAGATTATAAAACATTGCAAAAATATACAAAATACCGAGCAGATGCATACTTTGGCATAAGTGAAGTTTTTGAAAAAATGGGTAAATATAAAAGCGCCCTTGTTTACATACAGAGAGCCCTTAGAAACTGTTCTGATAATCTTAAAAAAATGGAGTTACTCAATCAAAAAATATTCCTGCTAATGCGTTTAGGAGACTTAAGTAGCATAATGAGAATAGAGAGATTTCTACTGGCTCTTATTGATAGAAGTAATAAAGAAGAATCAGAAAAAATTCGTATTATCCTGGCTCGCAGTTTTTATAATCGTAGCGTATTCTACTTACAAACTGGGAAATATAACCTTGCATTGAAATTTGCCAAAATGTGTCTTCGTGTTTCAGCATCTATCAAAGACAAAAGGAGCCTTGCTTTAGCTTTTAATCTACTCGGCATAATCAACAGAAGAATTGGGAAATTTGATTTATCTTTAAAATATTATCAAAAGAGTTTAAAATACTTTACTGAAATTGGTGATATAGGTCAAATTGCTGGAGTTTATATTAATATTGGTAATCTTGAGAGTAATTGGCAAAATGCCCTTTTATACTATAAAAAAGCAATTTCAATTTTTACTAAGATTGGTTATAAGATAGGTATTATTGAAATAGCAAATAATATTGGGAATACCTATTTGGCACGAGGAATGTGTAAAAAAGCAATTTCAGAATATATGAAGGGGTATAACCTGAGTAAGAAAATGTCCAATAAATTCGGTATGGCTCTTTCTCTTTCAGGAATTGGCAAGGCATACAAGTTACTGGGAAATTACACAAGGGCACATAAGTTTTTTTTAAAATCCTTATCTCTCACAAGTGAAATTAAGGACCGTGAAGGTATTCTGGAGAATATTTATATGATTGCTCTTTTAAAATATGATATGAATGATAAAAGTGTTTTGCTCTGGTTAAAAAGGGCAGAGCATTTAGCTGAAGAATTGTCAGATTATAACGTGCTTGCTGAAATTATGTATAGAAAATTAGAATCTCTTATTCAAAATAAGATTAAGATACCTGTCCAATTATTGAAGCGAATAGAAAGTTTGGGCAAGGTAAGATTGCCCGTACGTGCGCGAATTTTTTTACTTTTTTCAAAAATTAAAATCCGAAGTTATAAAATTCATCCCTCTGGTATTCAACAAAAAAAGAAAATGTTAAAAGAACTTGAAAGATTCTTCAACCAAACAACTGACCGTGAAATGTCTTTTTATCTCGGACAGGCATTGATTAACTTTTTATTAATGGATGACATAAAAAAGGCTTTTAAGATTTTTAAACTTATAAATCGCTTAATATGCAAAACAGAAATGAGGGCTTATTATTCAGAAATTCTCTTTCTCAAAGCCAAATTGAATTATTACAAGGGCAAAAACTGGAGTAATAATATAAAAAAAGCTCTTTGTCTTGCAAAAAGAATAGGTAACTACCGCGTGATTAAGGAAATAAATCAATGGTTAGAATCGAAAGACAGATAATATGTTCCCTTGTATATAAGAGTAATCTGACACTTTTTATGTTATTCTATAACTCTTTACAATTAAAATTTTATCATGAAGTAATTTGAGATATTCTTACTGGCATTATAAAACATCTTGTTCAGTTTATGAATTACACTTTGGAACCCATTTCAAAGGCGTTATGTCTAATATATATTGTTCAAAAGGAGGATAAATATGGAAAAACTTAAATATAGGGGTGTTTTAATAACGAGTGATGGTCTAAGCCAGAAGAATAAAGTTATAATTGTGGCATTTCTTATACTGGCGATTTTTACTACCAATGTTAATAGCCAGGATGCTTACTGGATTGAAGCAATAGGTGGTATAGATACAGAAAAGATGAACTATGCTCCATCTATAATTGTAACTGATGACGGCTACATAGCTATAGGATACTCGGATGCTTTCGGAAATGGTACTCTGGATTTTTTCATTGTAAAACTTGACAAATATGGTGGCTATCTAGGGAGTAGAGTTATTTGTGGTCCTTGGAAGGAAGAAGCCTATACTATTGAACAAACCATAGATGGCGGATATTTCATTACAGGATTTACAGAGCAATCACATCAATATCCACAAACTGCAGATATTATTGTAATAAAACTGTATTCTGATTTGACGTTGGAATGGGCAAAACGCATCGGAACTGTTCCTGGGTCGCGTGAGGCAAGTAATTCTGGTAGATGCACCTATGATGGTGGATATATAATTACTAGTGGAACGTTTCTTGATAGTACTGCAAGTGGAAATGATGTGTTAATAGTAAAACTCAATGCTAATGGAGAACTTGTGTGGGCAAAAACTATTGGTAGTTCTGAAAATGAACATGGCGAGGGTATTGAAAGGACTCCGGACAGTGGTTATGTAATTGTTGGGTTAACAAGTGCTGGTGCAGGTCCAACAGATGTGTTAGTAATCAAAATTGACCAAAATGGAAATCTTGAGTGGGCAAGAATAGTTGGTGGAGCCGGACTTGAATGTAGCAATTGGGATGGGATTAGACAAACCCAAAACGGAGGATATGTAATAGGAGGAAAGACAACATCTTTTGGGGCCGGTGACGAAAATTACTTTCTTGTTAAACTACAATCCAATGCAAATCTTGATTGGTGCAGAGTTATAGGAGAAAGCCGTGACGATGCCTGCTGGACAATAACCCCAACCAGCGATGGAGGCTATATCGCAGGAGGTAGATTCCAGGATCCAGACCATCCCTACGATCCTAGTGATGTCTTGCTGGTGAGACTTGACAATAATGCACAGTTTGTATGGGCTACAAAGTTAGCAGATAACAAATTTCAAGAAATTGAAGAAGTAAAAGAAATTGAAAATGGTTATGTAATTGCTGGTGCAACTGGTGTAACATATTCAACTGGACTTGACTTTTTGGTTGCAAAACTTGATACAGAAGGATTGGTTCCTGGGTCAGGTTATACAACACACATAACGCCAAATATCATTTCACCATCACTATCATCTATTCCTATTTCACTCACAACAAAAGATGTGACATCCCAGGTTAATGTTATAGATTTTACGCCACCAATCATAACTCCGGCTATACGTATTGACACTTTAGCCATGTGGATTGGTGCAATGGAAGGTATTTCTCATAAAAGACCTACTCTATGTCAAATCTATCCAAACCCGTTCACCTCTTCCACGACCATAAGATATTCAGTTGCAAATCAGGGTCATGTGGCTCTTAAGATTTACAATCTTGGAGGTCAATTAGTCAGAGTATTGGTAAATAAACCACAAAAACCAGGAGATTATACAGTGAAATGGGACGGCAAAGACGATAATAAAAAATACTTGCGAACAGGAATTTATTTTGTAAAACTAAATGTAGGTGAGTTTTCACAGGTGAAGAAATCCCTGCTTTTGAGGCAAGAGTTAAGGATCGGAGTAAATCCTACAATAAATAGGTAGAGCAGATGGAAGCATAATATCCAAATGTAATGATCTCAACCATATTATTTCTTTTGAAAAACCATATTTATACGACTATCAGAACGCACTGGTAAAAGATTCATCAATGAGTCATACGCTTTTACAAATTGTAGTCCTTTTTTTCTACCATCTCTGTGAGTTCATTCTGGGAATAAATTTTTAGTTGGGGTGGCGAAATTGTTTCTAATTTCAAGTCTTTTCCTTCTTTTCTGTATATCTCGTAGTTGTCAGTAAGTATAGAATGGAAACGGTCATAATGAGGTTTATGAAGAATGACATATTTATCTGTATCATTCCATAGTACACTTGGTGCATCTTTCCAGTATTCATTCATAAGGCAAAGCCAGTACTTACTTTCTTTTATAAAAAATTTTTCCGTCCAGTGCATTTCCCCTTTTTTATCTTTACCATTGTATAATATTATACATCATAAAATTTGGAATTTCAAAGATATAATACCAAAAATTGGCATATCTTTTAAATTATCAATTTCTTCGTTTCGATTCTTCAAGTGGAATGTCTCTACCTTGAAATTCTGCAATCCTATTGACTTTCTTTAAAATATTTAATATAATTTAATACGAAATTTTGTTGATATAAAGTTTTATAAATGAAGATTAAAGAAGGAATGTTTAATTCAATAGCAAGTTTTTTACCAAAGAAAATTGTGTTATCTAAGATTTTAGAAAAAAACTTCGACTGTTCTGAAACTTTTAACGCGACATTACTTTTTGCAGATATTTTTGGATTCACAAAGATGAGTGAAAAACTTGCCCGATTGGGTAAAGAAGGAGCTGAGGAAGTAAACAAAATTATCAATGCCTTTTTTGATCAACTAATAAATATTATCTATAAATGGAATGGTGATATTTATCGGTTTAGTGGGGATGCCTTTCTTGCATTCTTTAAAGAAGAAAGTTTGGTTCAATCAACGAGTCAAAGGGCAATTAATGCAAGTTCTGAGATTTTAAAATTTGTTAGGGAACATCCTGTAATTAATACCAAAGTGGGTAGATTTAAGATTAAAATTCACATAGGATTGACAAAAGGCAGAGTTTATTTTCAGGACCTTCAGAAGAACTATTTCCTTGGTGGAAAGATTGTAAATGACCTGATGAATCTGATTGAATTTGCCGGTCCTTGGGAAATTGTTGTTAATCCCGTGATTAAAAATGAACTCTCGGATATTATTTTTAAGCCCAAAGGCAATCTTTGGAAATATGTCGGGATGAGAAGGAAACCGATCGCACCAAAAATAGAAATTACCAAATTCCCTTTAAAAATAATAAAAAATAAATCTAAAATACTTGAGAGTTATATTCCAGAATGGTTACTCAAAAGAATTTCACTTAATCCCCATTTTGACCATAAGGATGGTGAACACAGAAATGTTGCAATTGTCTTTTTACATTTTAGTGGTATTCCTTATGATAAAAATCACAAAGAGACACAGAGAAAACT
Organism: Caldifarciminota bacterium; assembly: GCA_965649125.1. Lineage (GTDB taxonomy): Bacteria > Hydrothermota > Hydrothermia > Hydrothermales > Hydrothermaceae > JBDRZD01. The sequence continues at coordinate 6,886 of CBFGJO010000022.1, forward strand.
ATTAAATTTTTACTATATTCTTAATGAGTACATTAAAAAATATGATGGCTGGATAAATTCAATTGATGTATATAAAGATAGTGAGAGGATTCTTATAATTTTTGGATTTCCCCAGGCTTACGAAGATGAGGAAAAAAGGGCTGTTCTTTTTGCTTATGAAATTTTAAATCATCCAGAATTAAAAGGGTTAAAATTAAAGGCTGGTATAAATTTTGGTTCAGTCTTTGCAGGCCCTATAGGTAATGAAATAAGGCGTGAGTATACAATATTAGGGGATGCAGTGAATCTTACCGCAAGACTTGCTGCTAAAGCAGTAAATCATACAGTTGTTGTGACTGAACCAATCTTTAATAAAACATTTGGACTCTTTGATTATGAATTTTTGGGGGCAAAGGAATACAAGGGTAAAAAGAAAAAAATTGAGGCATATAGATTGATAAGGAAGAAAGAACTTAAAAAAGAGGCTCTTAAAAGATGGCTTTCAGAAAGCGAAAAGATAATTGGCAGAGAGAAAGAAATTAAAGAAATACAGAATTTGCTCAATTTGTGCCTGCAAGGTAAAGGTCAGATCCTTTCAATTACCGGTGAGCCAGGTGTTGGAAAATCAAGACTTGTTCAGGAACTTATTAAATTATCAAAAAAGGCAGGATATCAAATATTCCAGGGAAACTGTATTTCTTATGGAAGCAGTTTTTCCTATCATCCCTGGGTTCAAATTCTGGCAGATTTTTTTGGGATTTTACCTGAAGATTCAATTAAAATCAGAGCGAGAAAAATAAAGGGAAAGAGCATTGCTTTTGATAAAAAACTCATTAATTGGCTTCCACTTATCGGCGAAATAATGGGTGTTCCTTTTCCTGAAACACCACTTACAAAATATCTGGATGCTAAGATTAAGAAACAGAGGATTTTTGATGTTATTTTTGATTTTATGAGATTTATTTCAAAATCAAAGCCGGTTAACATCATCATTGAAGACCTCCAATGGGCTGACAGTGTTTCAATAGAACTTGTAAATTATATTGGCAGAAACATAGAAGATAAACCGATATTCCTGACACTTGTCTATCGCTCACTGAAGAAAAAAGAAGAATTTATGGAAAAGAAATGGATAAAAGAATTACATCTAAAAGAACTTTCAAAAGATGAGAGTATTGAACTTGTTAAAAATCTACTTAATGTAAAAGATATTCCCGAAAATTTAAGGGAAGTGGTAATAGAAAAATCACAGGGTAATCCATTTTACATTGAAGAACTCGTAAAATCATTGATTGAACAGGGCTATGTGGTTGAAGAGAGAGTAACCTGGAAATTTAGAAGTAATTTAAAGAAAATAGAGTTACCAGATACCGTGGAGACAGTGATACTATCAAGGATTGATCTTCTTGATTTACATGAAAGGGATGTACTGCAAACCGCCTCTGTTTTGGGCAGAGAATTTGATAAATTCCTTCTTAAAGGGATATATCCAAATCCAAACATTCTCAAAAGAGTATTAAAAAACCTTGAACGAGTTGACCTCATAAAACTTGAAAAAACTGGTAAGGAATCAAAGTATTTCTTTAAACATGTTCTCACCCAGGAAGTCGCTTACGGAACACTTTCCTTTGCCAGAAAACAGGAATTGCATCGTAAGATTGGTGAATTTATTGAGACAGATTTAAAAGACCGTAAAGAGGAGTTTTTAGGACTCCTTTCTCATCATTTCTATGCTGGTGGAGATTATGAGAGAGCTCTCTTCTATTCCGTAGAGGCAGGCGAAAAAGCAAGAAAGATGTATGCCAATGAAGAGGCAATAGAATTCTTTACCAGGGCAATTGAATCATATAAAAAATTAGAAGGTAAAGTGTAGGCAAAAAATTAAATTGTAATTTTATGGAGTGGGGGAGTAGAATAAATTTGTTTTTTCAAAAGTAGAAAAGGCAAAAATTTTAGTTCATCCATTAATTACCCTTGAAAAAATAAAAAAATACTGGTAAAATATAAGCATGAAAATTGAATGTATAAATAGGAGGTTTTAAAATGCTGATGGTGCCTTATATATGGCATATTAGGAAATATAAAGGGCGCCTTGAAGCGATGAAGCATGGTGCAATTTCATACAATATTTATATGCATGAAGATGTATTCGCTTCCTATTTGAAAAGGCAGGTTAAAGTAAGTATAAAGATAAGGAAAAAGACAAGCGGGATTATGAAACATTCAGAAGAAAGGCTGATTGATATCCCATATCTATCAGAAAAAAATAAAAATGGGGTAATGAAACGCTCAGAAGAAAGGTTACCACAATATATTATAGATGAGATCATTCAGAAGAGATTCGGAATCAAAAGCAGCCCAGGTTATATTATATTTTCTGGTGATATTTTCTTTACTTTTGATGAAATTGAGGATTTAGAAAATAATGGGAGAGCAATTGAATTTATTCATGTTCTTAATAATTGCTTAAAGGGTTTAGGTGGTGAAGGTATTAAACAAACTTTTGTGCAAACAGGTTTTGATGCATTCCCGGAAGAGTATAAAAAACTCATATACGAAAAAATTAGAAAAAAGTTAACCACGGATTGGAGTGAATGGTGGGAAGAACCTGCTGGAATAGACAGGTTTTCAATTTGGAGGGAACGTATTATGGATGAGAAAAAACGTATTCTCGTCTCTGAATCATTTGAATATACAACTATAGCAGGAGTTAAAGTTATACGGTGTGAATATGAATTTCTGAAAGATGATGATTTTTTGTTCAGGGTTATTGTAAAATTTCCAGAATCGGGTAATGTTGAGATTATCATTGAAGATAAATATTCAGAATTGCGTAAAGAAATTTATGATGTGTTTAGAGTTAAAGGTAAAATTCCTAATTTAAAAAGTGATGATGAAAGGATTAAACTTGCCCTTGATTGTATGAATAACTACCTGGTTAGGTTTGGTAAAAAACTTGAAGGGATTTTCCTTCAAGATAAATTAAATGTTTTACCCGATAAGTATAAAAAAATCGTTTCCACTTTAAATTTTGGCCAATTTTTTGATAATTTCATAACAAAATAAAAAAATGATTGCTCTATCTTTCTCTTGTCTTGGATAATTACTCATCAAAAACTTTTTCAACCCAGTTCTTTATTATAAGCAAATATACTGAAAATGCCTCCTGTATGTAAGAATAAAATCTTTTTGAATTCCTTTGATTCATTTAGCATTCCATAGAATGCTTTTCCTGTATAGACAGGGTCAAGGATTATACCATATTTTGCAACTTCTTTTATCGTTTTAATTTCTTCTTCATAAGGGATTCCATATCCTTCACCTATATAACCTTCTTTTAGTTCAATCTCTTTTTGACTTATTTTTACTTTGAGGTTGAATTTTTCAATTGCCTTATTTACTATATCCTCAATTTTACCTTTAAAAAATTTTATTGAATCACAAACAATTATCCCTATTATTCTAACATCTATATTTAATAGTTTTTTTCCAAGTAGAAGACCTGCATAAGTTCCACCTGAACCAACTGCAAGATATATTGCCTCTATTTTTTCCTTTTTAATGAATTCCTTCATTTCTTCCATACATTCAATATAACCGAGACATCCAATTTCATAGGAAGCACCTTCTGGAATTATGTATGGTTTTTTACCTTCTTTTCTCAGATTATCTGCAATTTCTTCCATTATTTCATTTATCCTCTCTTTATATTCTTCATATGTTACATACTTTATCTTTGCTGAAAAGAGTTTATCAAGGAGTAAATTACCCTGAGGAATCTCTTCTTTTCCTCTTAAAACAAGGTAAACATCAAATCCAGTTTTTTTCCCTGCATATGCAGTTGCACGACAGTGGTTTGATTGAATCCCGCCATAGGTAATAAGTGTATCACATCCTTTTTCTTTTGCATCAAAAATAGCATATTCAAGTTTCCTTATTTTATTTCCTGAAGATATAAGACCTGTATAGTCATCCCTTTTTATATAAATTTTTGCATGATGGGGAAAATTTTCAAGTAATTCAATAGGTGTTGGCTTCCATGCAAGATTTATCTTTTTCCTTTTCAATTTCTCAATTATTTTCATAATTTAAATTATAATGATAATTGTTACGAGAAGGAAATTCTTTAACTGCCAATACTTCAACTTTTTTATCTAACAAATAAAAAATATTTTTTAGACACAAAAATTTTACACCTTTTTCAATTTTAAACCCATTGATGCTCCTTTGCATTTAGGAAACTAATCCCTTTTTAAGTTTTTAAATTTTAAAAAATTTTGTTTTTCATTTGCTATCATAGTTTTATATCCATCAGAAAATTTTGCTTCGTTATTTAAATTCTTGCTGAGTTTGATGATAAAAATAAAATATTTGCCTATTGTTTTATATTTCCTATATAATTTACTCCTTTTCATGTGGAGGTGAATTATGGAACATATAAAGGGAAAATTTATTCAGGATGGTTGGGAAAGGATTTCAAAAATAAAAAATTCTGATGTTTATAAGTTTATAGAAAAATATGTTGAACTCTGTAATCCTGATAAAGTTTATGTAAACATAGGAACCCAGGAAGATTTAAAGTATATAAGAGAAAAGGCAATTGAAGATGGCGAGGAGATAAAATTAAAAATGGAAGGACATACAATTCATTTTGATGGATATTATGACCAGGCAAGAGATAGAAAGAACACAAAGTTTCTTTTACCACCAGGAGTTGATTATGGGAAATACATTGAATGGATGGAAAGGGATAAAGGGCTTGAAGAAATACATGAGATTATGAAAGATATGATGAAGGGGAAAACCCTTTATGTCTCTTTTTATACACTTGGTCCTGCGCTTTCTGAATTTGCAATTCCATGTATTCAGCTTACAGATTCTGCTTATGTTGCTCATTGTGAAAATATTTTATACAGGCAGGGATATGAAGAGTTTTTAAGAAGGGGTAAAAAATTCGTATTCTTTAAATTTGTTCATAGTGCAGGAGAACTTGATGAAAGGAAAACCTCAAAAAATATTGATAAAAGAAGAGTTTATATAGATTTGATTGACAATACAGTTTATGCAGTAAATACTCAATATGGTGGTAATTCAATAGGGCTTAAAAAACTCTCTCTGAGACTTGGAATCTATAAGGCTTCAAAAGAAGACTGGCTTATGGAACATATGCTGATTGTTGGTATTAATGGACCAAAAAAAAGAGTTACATATTTTACCGGTGCATTTCCATCCCTTTGTGGTAAAACTTCAACTGGAATGATGGAAGGTGAAAGACTTATAGGAGATGATATTGCAATTTTAAGAAACAAAAAAGGTAGGGTTTATGCAGTGAATATTGAAAAGGGGATGTTTGGAATAATTGAAGGTATAAACCCTGTTGATGACCCAATAATCTATAAGGCTCTCACAAGTCCTGGTGAAGTTATATTTTCAAATATTTTAATGACAGAGGATGGAGATGTTTACTGGGTTGGAAGTGGAAAAGAATGTCCGGAAAAGGGGATAAACCATTCAGGTGAATGGTATAAGGGGAAGAAGGATGAAAAGGCTAAGGAGATACCACCTTCTCATCCTAACGCAAGATTCACAATTGCACTGGAGGCATTTGAAAATCTTGATCCAAGATATAACGATCCAGAAGGCTTACCAATAGGAGGAATTGTTTATGGTGGAAGAGATTCTGATACATGGGTTCCTGTTGAAGAGGCATTTGACTGGGAACATGGTGTTATAACAAAGGGTGCCTGTCTTGAATCAGAACCAACTGCTGCTGTTCTTGAAGCAAAAGCAAAAAGAGAATTTAATCCAATGTCAAACCTTGACTTTTTATCTGTAACAATTGGAAAATACATTAAAATGCACCTCAATTTTGGAAAGAAATTAAAGAAAAAGCCAAGAATTTTCTCAGTAAACTACTTTTTAAGGGATAAAGACGGTAACTTTTTGAATGAAAAGTCTGATAAAAGAGTATGGTATAAATGGATGGAATTAAGAGTAAATAAGGAAGTTGATGCAGTTAAAACACCAACAGGATATATTCCAAAATATGAGGATTTGAAAAAATTGTTTAAAAAAGTTTTAAACAAGGAATATAAGAAAGAAGATTATATAAAGCAATTTACTTTAAGGATTCCTGAACAACTTGCAAAGATTGATAGAATGATTGAGATTTATAAAGAAATAACCGATACACCAAAGATTTTCTTTGAGATACTTGAAAAACAGAGAAAAAGACTAATAGATGTTCAAAAGAAGAAGGGAGATTATGTATCACCATTTGAATTCTATAAAGTGGGAGGTACTGCCCGCAAGAAAAAATCCTAAAAAGGCAATTTTTTTTACAATCTTTCTAATTTTTATAGTTTTACTTTATAGTTTTTCGTTTGGAATTTTTTGGGGTATATTTGCATTTTTAATTCTTTTTTTTACAAATATAAGTTTCTTTATAAGGACCGAATATGAAATAACAGATAAAAAGATAATTGTAAAAAAACTTTTTTACAGGATTGAAAAGGATTGGGAATGGGTAAAAAGAATAGAGGTTGATAAAAATGGAATATTTCTATCACCTTTTGAAAGGAAATCATGGCTTGACCCTTTTAGAGGGATTTTTCTTTTAACACACGATCCGGGAAAAATATATGAAGAATTCAAAAGAATGGGAAAAATTAAAGAATAATTATGAAATTTTAATTCAAAAGATTGAAAAAAGTGCTTCTTTATCAGGAAGAAAAAAAGAAGATATTATAATTGTTGCGGCAACAAAAGGTGTTCCACCTTCTAAAATAGAGATGGCAATAGACCTTGGAATAAAAATAATAGGTGAAAATAGGGTACAGGAAGCAGAAAGGAAAATGAAAGAAGTAAAAAAAGAATGTGAATGGCATATGATAGGAACTTTACAAAAAAATAAGGTTAAAAAAGCAATAAGCATGTTTAAAATGATTCAATCAGTTGATTCCTTAAAACTTGCAGAGGAAATTAATAAAAGGGTAAAATTTAAGTATCCTGTTTTAATTGAAGTAAATACTTCTTTTGAAGAAACAAAACATGGATTTAATCCAGATGATGTTTTAAAAATTTTTGAAAGTTTGATTAATTTAAAAAATCTATCAATTCAAGGGTTTTTCACACTCGGGCCGTATCCTCCTCAAGAGAAAAAATCAAGAAAAGCATTTTCTCTTTTAAGGGAATTAAAAGAAAAAGTTGAGAGAGAATATAATTTAAATTTGCCATACCTTTCAATGGGTATGAGTGAAGATTTTGAATATGCAATTTTAGAAGGGGCAAATATGATAAGAATAGGAAGATTTTTATTTGGGGAAAGGGAAACTTTATAATTATATTATGAAATTTTTGTTTATTTTAACAAATTTTTTGTTTTGTCAATGGGAACAGGATATAAGGCTTACAAATGATGTGAACAATTCTTTTTTGCCAGTAAATAATCAAAGGGCAATTTTTTCAAATGGTGATACAATTCATATAGTATGGGAAGATGACCGCAACGGGAATTATGAAATTTATTATAAACGCTCTTTGAATAATGGAAATACATGGGGAAATGATTTTCGTTTAACAGTTAACCCCAATTTATCAACGCAGCCTTCTATTTCTGTATCAGGCTTAAATGTTCATGTTGTATGGCTTGATACAAGGGATGGAAATTGGGAAATTTATTATAAAAATTCATCAGATGGTGGAAATACATGGAGCGCTGATAAAAGACTCACAAATAATCCTTCTTATTCATATTCGCCGTGTGTTTTTGCTTCAAGTTCCTATGTTCATGTTGTATGGGTTGATGAAAGGGATGGAAATAAAGAGATTTATTACAAGCGCTCAACTGATAATGGAAATACATGGGGAAATGATTTAAGACTTACAGATAATCCTTTTACTTCAACAAACCCTTCATTATGGGTATCAGGCTCAAACGTCCATATAGTATGGCAGGAGGATAGGGATGGGAACTATGAAATTTATTATAAGCGTTCAGTTGATGGGGGAAATACATGGAGTTCTGATATTCGTTTAACAAATAATCCAAACAATTCACTCTATCCCTCAATTTCTGCTTCAGGTTCTAATATTCATGTTGTATGGGTTGATGAGAGGGACGGAAATGAAGAGATTTATTATAAGCGCTCAAATGATAACGGCAATTCTTGGGGAAGTGATTTAAGGCTTACAAATAATCCACAATACTCTTTTTATCCTTATATATTCTCTTCAGGCTCAAATGTTCATGTTGTATGGACTGATACAAGAGATGGAAATAGGGAAATTTATTATAAAAATTCACGAGATGGTGGAAACAACTGGGAAATTGATTTTCGTTTAACAAATAATCCAAATGTTTCACAGCGCCCATTTATATCCGTTTCAGGTTCAAATGTCCATGTAATATGGATGGATGATAGAGATGGAAACTGGGAGATTTATTATAAGAGAAATAAAACCGGGAACGGTGTTCATGAGCATTATGTAAGGAAAGAAGAATTTAAAAATTCAAAATTTTATATAGATGTAACAGGCAGAAATTTGAATAAATATAAATCTCCGGGGATTTATTATATAAAAAAAGGGAATAAAATTTTTAAGTTTACAAAATTAAAATAGGAGAAATTGAAAAAACTATGAAATTTTTATCCCTTTTCTCTTTTATATTTCTCTAAAACACTCAAAACATAATCAATATCATATGGTGTATGGTCCGCATTTACCTGAAATCTTATTGTTTCATCACCTCTTGGAACAATAGGATAAGCAAGTCCTGTTGCAAGGACACCATTTTCTATTAAATAATTTACAAGGTCTTTTGTTTTCCATGTATCTCTTATAAGTAAAGGGACGATTGGGTGATCACTTTTAATTGTTTCATATCCTAAATTCATAATACCATCTCTAAACCTTTTTGTTAAATCCCTTAAATATTTGAGTCTTTCTTTCCCTTCTTTACTATCAAGGAATTCAATAACTTTTAATGCGCAGGCAGCCTCCGCAGGTGTTATTGGATTTGAATATACATAGGTAATCGCTGTTTCCCTTAAATATGTTATTATTCTTTCATCAGAGCAGACATAACCCCCATTTACACCAAAGGCTTTCCCTAATGTACCTACAAGTAAATCACATCTTGCACCTGTATATTCTTCTGTCCCTCTACCTGTTTCACCAAATGCACCAACTCCATGGGAATCGTCAACAACCGTGATAATATTTTCCTCAAAATATTCATCATATTTTTTAGCAATTTCCTCAATCTCTTTTAAAGGTGCATAATCACCTCTCATGCTAAAAACACCATCTGTTATTATAATGAGCCTTTTACATTTTGTAGTTGAACTTTTAATTTTTTCTTCTAAATCATTCATATCAAGATGTTTGTATATGAGTTTATCTTTTGGACGAGCAAGTCTTATCCCATTTATTATACAATTATGGTTGAGTTCATCACTTATTACAATTGTTTCATTTGTTATAATGGATGCTAAAATTCCAACAACTGTTACATAGGCGGCACTATAAATCATGCAATCTTCTCTTCCATGAAATTTTGCAAGACTTTTTTCAAGTTCTCTATGTGGCAGGAATGTCCCGCTTATAAATCTTACAGCGCCAGGTCCTACACCGAATTTCCTTGCAGTTTCTTCTTCAACTTTTATTATTTCATTCAAAAGGGACATACCAAGGTATGAATTTGAGTTCATCCTTATAAATTCTTTGTTACCGAACCCTTTTAAAAAATATCTTGGTCCTTTTCCATTTTCAGGCTTTTTAACCTCTGTTATTATGAATTCCTTACCTTTTAGTCTCCCTTCATTTTTTAACCTTTCAATTTCCTTTTCAAGCACAATTTTGAGCCTATCAACTCCCATTTTTCCCTCCTAAAATTTTAAATCATTCTTTACATTCACAGGGCAACTTTTTACATCTTGGACAAACTTTAAAATATTTTTCTTTTACACATTTTTCAACATCAATATCAAATAAATTTGCAATTGAGATAAGCCATGCAAAAATATCTGCAAACTCTTCCTCTAATTTTTTTCTATCCTTTTTTTTAATTCCTCTTGCAAGTTCTCCAATCTCTTCAATCATCCATCTAAAAGTGCCATCAACCCCTCTTTTTTTATCCTTTTCATAATAAATTTCTTTTATTATTTTCTGGAACTCTGAAATTCTCATTCTATTATTTCAATCCCATTCATATAAGGCACAAGAACTTCTGGAATATGGATCCTTCCTTTTTTATCCTGATAATTTTCAATGAGCGCGATAAATGTTCTTGGTAAAGCGAGTCCTGAACCATTCAATGTATGAACGAATTCTATCTTTTTACTTCCTTTTCTTCTGAATCTTGTCATTGTTCTTCTTGCTTGAAAATCCTCACAATTTGAAACTGATGATACTTCAAGCCATCTTTTTACACCGGGTGCCCATGCTTCAATATCATATGTTTTTGAAGCAGCAAATCCTAAATCACCTGTGCATAAAATAACAACTCTATAAGGGATATTGAGCAATTGCAAAATCCTTTCTGCATCATTAACCATTTTTTCAAGTTCATCATAAGATTCTTCTGGTTTTGTGAATTTGAAAAGTTCAACCTTATTAAACTGGTGTACCCTTATCATTCCTCTCACATCTTTTCCATAACTTCCTGCTTCCCTCCTGAAACAGGGGGTATAAGAGACATATTTTAAAGGTAACTTATCTTCATCAAGTATTTCATTCCTGTGTAAATTTGCAAGTGCCATCTCTGCTGTTGGTAAAAGATAAAGATTTTCATCCTTTGTCTTATACATCTCAATATCAAATTTCGGAAGATGACCGCTTCCATATGCACTTTCTTCTTTTAAAAGGAAAGGAGGTATTATTTCCTTATATCCGTGCTCCCTTGTATGTAAATCTAAAAAGAAATTTATGAGTGCTCTTTCTAAAAGCGCCCCCTTTTCTTTATATATCAAAAATCTTGAACCAGAAATTTCACCTGCTTTTTTAAATTCAAGAATTCCAAGGTTTTCACCAAGTTCCCAGTGAGGTTTTGGCTCAAAATCAAAATTTTTTATTTCTCCCCATTCCCTTACAATAATATTTTCTGAAGAATCTTTACCTACTGGAACAGATTCATGTGGTATATTTGGGATTTGAAGCAAAACTTCTTCAATTTCTTTTTCTTTTTCCTTATACCTTGTTTCAAATTCTTCAATCTCTTCACTTATTCTTTTACCCTCTTCAAGGAGTGCTTCCCGATCCTCACCTTTCCTTTTTTTCTCCCCTATCTTTTTGGCAATCTCATTTTTTTCTGCATTTAAATTATCAAGCCTTTTTTTGAGTTCCCTTAATTCCTTATCAAGATTAAAAAGGTATTCAACATTAAATTCATAATTTCTCTTTTTAAGTGCTGAAATTAAGATATCTTTTTTTTCTCTCAAATACTCTTTTGAAATCATAAGACCTTAATTATAATATAAAATAATGCCTCTTAAAAAATGATTGAATTTTTTTCTTTTTTATGTTTATAATTTATATTTAAAAAATTTGGCGGCGTAGCTCAGTGGTAGAGCAGGGGTTTCATAAGCCCTGTGTCGGCGGTTCGAATCCGCCCGCCGCCATTTATTTTTTAATGGCTTTCCTGCTCCATGACCTGCCTTTTCTTCAACATACTTATAAAATCATCAAAAACATTCTCTTTTTTGTTCTTCATACCTTAACAAAAAATTTTTTTTTCGGAATAATCAATTTTCATTTGACTCCCTTTTTGATTGACTTTTTAAATAAAAAAATTTTAAAATTATTTTTTTAAATTTTAAAAAGGAGGTTTTTATGAAAAAATTTTTAACAGTAATTTTCCTTGTGGTAGGAACCCTGAGTGCAGGGTTCTATCAAAGTGATCGGTTTGATGTATGGGTTTGGATTCCCCAAAATTCATCTTATACTGATACAATAGATCTTCCAAATAGAAGTTTACTTATTCAGGATGTCTCATTTATTCCTGCTTCTGTTGGGCACTATGTAAGGGCAAGTACAGATAATCTTCAGATTACACTCCGTCATAATAATCTTAACTTTACTTATTTTGGGGCAAATACCTGGGAATATACAAATATCTGGAATAATCATCGGGCAAATGGTTTATGGATTACAACTGTAACCAATACAGCAGGTGGGTGGGAGGAGTTTCGTTGGTGGCAATTACAAATTGCATTTATTCCAACAGCAGAAATTACAAATCCTGTTCAAGGTGGTTACCTTCATGGTGTTTTTCCCTTTATGGTTAACACAACAGGGACACAGTTTGCGAGGCTTTATCTTCAGGATGCATCTTTAAACAAATGGGTTATAATGCCATGGACACAAAATCCTTCTGACCCTGATGGAACGATAGACTGGCAAATTCTCCATTCTTATGATACAAGAGGTCTTCCTGATGGGAATTATATTTTTATTGCAGAAGTTCTTGATAATGAGAACATTTTAAAGGCGGATACTGTAACAGGACTAAAGATTGATAATACACCTCCAATTGTTGGTCCATATTCACCCCTTGAAGGTGATTATCTTACTGGTGTTGTTACGCTTAAGGTTAATGCGAGTGATAATTTTGCTATAAAAAGTGTTAGTTATTCTGTTGATGGTAGTACTCCCCAACCGATGAGCCTTGTTGGTGGGTTATATACAGCCACTCTTAACACAGCAAATTATGTGGAGGGTCCTCATACGATTTCTTATTTTGCGACTGATGAAGCAGGTAATGTATCTCAATATGATTTAAATGTTTATTTTGATCAGACCCCTCCTTATGGAGTGATTGTTTCACCTGAGGAGAATGCATTTATAGAAGGGGAGAGTGTAATAAAGGTTTCAGCAAATGATAATCTTGCAGTTGATAGAGTTATCCTTACATTTGGTGGTGTCCTTTCAGGGCTTGGGACAAAAGAAGCCACTTATAATTCATCAACAGGTTATTGGGAATACATAGTAAATACTACTTTATATTCTGATGGTCAAGCAAATTTAAAAATAACTGTTTATGATAAGGCAGGGTTATCTTATACATCAGGAGTAAGGAATTTCTGGGTTGATAATAATCCACCTACACTTCAGCCAATAAACCCTCAGGCAGGTTTTTATCTTACTGGGACAGAAATTTTAAAAATTGTTGCAACAGATGGAACAGGGATTCCAGATGGTCCAAATAATCCGCAATATAGGATTGATAACGGGGTATACTATGATATGTCAAGAATTGGAACAACTGATACATTTTCAGCAAGTTTAAACACACTCAATTATTCTGAAGGTTTACATTCTTTTGAATTCAAAGTAAAAGATAATGCAGGAAGGAATACTACTATAAATTTAAATGCCTATTTTGACAATACAAAGCCATCTGTATCGATTGTTTTACCGAATAGTGGTGAATGTATTTTTGGAACCTATACATTTAAGGCAACAGGGACTGATAATCTTTTAGTTGATAAGGTTACATTCACATTTGGTGGTGTTCTTTCAGGGCTTGGTACAAAGGAGGCAGCATATAACTCATCAACAGGTTACTGGGAGTATACAGTTGAGACAACAACTTTCCCAGAGGGTTCAGCAAGTGTTTATGCAATAATAAAGGATAAGGCAGGTCTTTTAGATACATCATCAGTTATTAATTTCTATCTTGATAATACATTACCAGATCTTCAGGTTTTATCTCCGATTCAGGGCTCT
>CBFGJO010000023.1:0-3360 GCA_965649125.1 Caldifarciminota bacterium
TATTTCAAAGAGTGTTCCCCCTTTTTCCTCGGGATGAATCTTCTCAACTATCTCAAGATTCCTTTTTGTAAGTTTATCCAATACCATTCTTTCTTTTAAATTTAACTCTTTTATTTTCTTTATATGTTCAAGTTTCTTTTTCTTTTTTCCCTCAATATAGTCCAAGAGATAAGAGGCTGCGATTATCCCTAAGCTTCTTTTTATTCCAAAACCATCAAGGGATAAAACATTCAAAAATCTCAAAAGTTTTTTTTCTGAATTTTCAATATCGTATATATCCGGCTCGTAAAGATTTAAAGAAGCATTTTCAAAGAATTTATAAATTTCACTTTCCTTTGGTAGAAGAATTTCAGAGGGATTAAACCTTTCTTTTATCATTTCTATTTCACTATTTTCAATTTCTCCTATTATAAATTCTCCTGTTGTTATCTCAATCAATGCTACACCTATTTTATTTTTATATGGATAAAAAGAAACTATAAAATTTTTTTCCTCCGGCTTTAAAAGTGAAGGAATTGTTATTGTTCCAGGAGTTAAAACTTCAACAACTTCCCTTTTAAAGAGTTTTTTACCTTCTTCAATTTGCTCACATATTGCAACCTTATATCCATTCTTTAAAAGTTCTTTTATATATATTTGCGCGGCCTTGAAAGGGAAACCCGCCATCGGTATTTTTTTATCCTTTGAAACAGGTTTAGAAGTCAGTGCTATTCCTAAAACTTTTGAGGCAATCTTTGCATCTTCATAAAATAGTTCGTAAAAATCACCCATCCTGAAAAGTAAAAGTTCTTCCTTATGTTTTTCCTTTATGAGATGATATTGTTTTAAAAGAGGGGTTAACTCCATTAAATCTTTATGAATGAAAATTCATTACCACATTCAGGACAGAAGAATCTATAACTTTCACTTTTATAATTACAAAACCTGCATTCATATCCTTTTTTAATGGAAATTGTGTTCAATTTTCTGTAAAATTTTTCAATTAGTTTTATATCTTTTATTAAAATTGCGATTTCAAGCCCCTTTTTATTAACCTCTTCATCATCACTTTCAATCTCTCCAAGTATTCTTTTAACTTCTTTCTCTTTTCCCTCTTTAAATAAATATTCTGCAAGAAAACACCTCGCAAGTTCATCATTCCTTTCTTCTAAAAATCTTTCAAAGGATTCATAATCTCCCTGTTCAAATAAAAAATTTTCAACTTTTTCATATACTATTTTTTTGATATTCTGGTCAATTTGAAGTGCCTTCTTATAATATTCAATTTTCTTATCCTTATTTTCTTCAATTTCTGCAAGGTAAAAATGGGCAATCGGATTTTTGTCATATGTTTTTATAGATTTTATAAAGAATTCCTTTGCTTCTTTAGAATTCTCCTTAAAATAAAGGTCTTCACCTGCTTTGGCAAGATAAAAAGAAAAATCTTTTTCTGTAAATTTTTTTTCCTCAATTAAAATTGTTTTCTTTAAATCTGCTGCCTCTTCCCATAGATTATTTTTTTCAAGTGCATATAATAGTTTTTCTTTTAAAATTTTTTCTTTACCTTTATAAAGTTTGTTTGCCTCAACAAGATATTTCAGTGCACTTTTATAATCCTTTATCTCAAGATAGTCAAACCCGATCTCCATTTTAAGTTTCCTTTCTTCCTCTTTAGAAAGTTTGGGTGTGGCAAGCAAACTTTTATGAATTTTTAATGCCTTATCCGGAAAACCTTCTTCCCTTAATTTAATTCCAAGATTTAAATATTCTTCAAAAGAAAGGTACTTTTCTTTAAAGAATTTATCAACTTCTTCAAACAGTAACATCTTCTTTCTTCTCCTCTGGTTTTATCTCGGTTTCCTCTATCATCATTTTTCTCAAATTATGTATTTCCTCTTTCAAATTCTCAATTTCTTTCTTCTGTTTATGTATGTTTAATCTATAAATTATTTCTTGATATGCAGAAAAAAGCCAGGCAAAAAAGGCACCCAAAAGGAAAGAGAAAAACATTATCCAGAAAACATGTATATCCTCAAAAGTGTATTTAAATAAATAAACATTTACCCTTTCAACAGAATTTTGAAGGAATACAAAGAGTAAAATAAAGAAAAAAGCAAGATAAATTAAAAGTTTTATAAAATACATTCTTTTACCTCCTTTAAATTTTCTCCTATAAGTTTTCTTCCTTTTAAGTCTTTTATTTTACAGGTTATAAAAGAGGCTTTTTCAAATTCACCCTTTAAAAGGATCTTTAAATTCTCTCTTGTTATTCCATTTAAAAAGCCCTTATATTTTTCTGATTCCCCCAGTATTAAAACCTCATATACTTTTCCTATTCTTTCTTTTTTTCTTTCTATTATACCCTTTTCAACTTCATTTATTAAAATGTTTAATCTTTCCTCTTTTATTCTTTCATCAATTTGTTTTTTAAAAAATGATGCAGGTGTTTTTGGTCTTTTAGAATATTTGAACATGAATGCCATATCAAATTTTACTTTTCTCACAACATCAATTGTATCTTCAAAATCCCTTTCATCTTCATAGGGGAAACCAACTATTATATCTGTTGTGATCACCGTATCCATTAACTCATCCTTTATCATACTTATCATATCAATGTATTCCTCTTTTGTATAATCCCTTCTCATAAGTTTTAATATCTTGTTTGAACCTGACTGGAGTGGCATATGGAACCATCTTGAAATCTTTTCAGAACCCTTTATAGTCTTTATTACTTTATATGAAAAATCTCTTGGATTGGATGAGGTGTATTTTATCCAGAATTTCCCATTTATACTATCAAGAATTTCCAAAAGTTCAGCAAAGTCATATTTTCCATCAAAATAAGAATTCACATTTTGTCCTATTAAAACAATCTCTTTTACCCCTTTTTGAATGAGACATTCAACTTCTTTTTTTATTTCAAAAGCATTCCTTGAAATCTCCCTTCCCCTTGTATATGGAACGACGCAGAATGAACAAAAATTATCACAACCGTGCATTATCTCAACAAATACACTTATATCTTCTGGATTTTCTATCCTTTCAAAAACTTCTTCTTTTGAGAAATTTAAAAAACATTTCTTACTTTTATCCCTTTTCCATTCCTTTAATATTTTATCAATAAAAGGATAATCCTTTGTCCCTATTAAAATATCGGCACCAATTTCAAACAATTTATCTTTCTCGTGGTGAGGTATACATCCTGCAACAATTACAATTTTCCCCTTCTTCTTATATTCTCTTATATACATTTTTGCTCTGTTTTCCGCCTTTTTCCTTACAGAACATGTATTTATTATAATAAAATCAGAATTTTCTGGATTTTCTAAAATGTAATTATTATTAACCAGTTTTTGTTTTATAATATAAGAATCCCTG
>CBFGJO010000023.1:3370-20397 GCA_965649125.1 Caldifarciminota bacterium
CTCACATTCATCTGACAACCAAATGTTATTATAGTGAATTTTTTCATTTTCCGTACTTATAATAAGCGGCACATGCTCCTTCCTGTGATACCATTAAAGCACCAAGAGGGTTTTCAGGTGTGCATATCTTCTTATAAGCAGGACAATCTATGGGCTTTTTTCTCCCCTGTAGAATTTCTGCACCAATACATATTTCATTTTCTTTTGAAATAATTTTTTCTTTTAATAAATTTAGTGCATCAAACCTTTTATATTCCTTTTTTAAAAAAAATCCAGAATTCTTTATTATTCCTATTCCTCTCCATTTCATATCACCAATTTCAAAGATTTTAAAGATTGTTTTCTTTGCATTAATATTTCCTTCCCTTTTTACCGACCTTTTATATTGATTTACAACCTCATATCTTTTTTCTTCAAGTGCTTTTATTAAAAGATAGATTCCTTCAAGTAAATCAAGAGGCTCAAAACCTGTTACTACAATCGGAACTTTATACTTTTTGCTAATCTCTTCATATTCCTCATATCCCATTACAGTGCAAACATGTCCAGGTGCTAAAAAGCCGTTTATCTCGCAATTTGGAGAGTTTAAAATTGCTTCAATCGCTGGAGGAACTCTTACCTGCGAAATGAGTACATAAAAATTTTTTATGTTGTTTTTTTCAGCAATTTCTATTGCTTTTGCATTCATCGGGGTTGTTGTTTCAAACCCAATTGCAAAGAATACTATCTTTTTATGAGGGTTTTTAATTGCTATATCAATTGCATCTAAGGATGAATAAACCATTTTTATATTCGCACCTTTTGCTTTTGCATCCAGGAGACTCCCTTTTGTTCCCGGAACCCTTAACATATCACCATAAGAACATAAGATTGTATCTTCTCTTAAAGATAAATTATAGGCATGGTCAATTATTTCAACAGGTGTCACACATACAGGACAGCCTGGTCCATGAACTAAGACTATATTCTCAGGAAGAAGTGTATCAATTCCCTCTTCTAAAATTGTATGGGTTTGACTTCCACAGATCTCCATTATAATCCATTTATTCTTCACCGTTTCTTTTATCTTTTTTAACAGAATTTTTGCTATTTCCTTATCCTTATATTCACTTATAAACTTCATCTATTTCCTTAAAAGTTTTAAATATCTCCATTGCTTCTTTCTCATCAATTATGCTTATTGAAAAACCAACATGAACGATAACATAATCATTTATTTTTGCTTCGGGTGTAAAAGATAAACAAACCTCCCTTTTAACATTTCCAAACAAAACCTTTCCCATTTTAATCCCTTCTTTTTCGTAAATTTCAATTATTTTACCAGGTATTCCCAAGCACATATTTTAATTATAAAGTAAACATATTTGAATTTTAAAATTCTTTGACTTTTAAAGCCTTTTTCTTTTAATATAAAAATCTTATGAAGAAGATAAGAATAGCAATAGATGGAACAGTAGGAAGTGGGAAAACAGTTACAGCAATAAAACTTGCTCAAAAACTTGGATATAAACCTATAGAAACAGGTGCTATTTTTAGAGCGGTTGTTTTTTATATTTTAAAACAAAAAATAAATTTTGAAGATAAAGAAGAATTGAAAAGAGTTTTAGAAAAGGTAGATATTAAACAAGAATTTGAAGATGGTCGGATTAAAACTTTTTTAAACGGGCAGGATATAACAGATAAATTGAGAAGGGGAGAGATTGAAGAAAGAGTTTCTCTTATTTCAAAAATAAAAGAGGTAAGAGAAAAGGTTTACGAGATTGAAAAAGAACTTGCAAAGGATGGTGGAATTGTTATGGAGGGAAGGGATATAGGAACAGTTGTTTTGCCTGATGCAGAAGTTAAAATATTTCTTGATGCTGAAAAGAATGTAAGGGCAAAAAGAAGGGGGAAAAGCATTGAGGAAATTGAAGCAAGGGATAAGGAAGATAAAGAAAGAGAGATTGCCCCTTTAAAAATTGCTGATGATGCTATATACATTGATACTACAGATCTAACAATTGAAGAGCAGGTTAATAAAATTTATGAGATTGTTTTAAATAAAATAAAAGATGAGACCTAAATGGTTTATACCCTGGATAATCCTTAATTTTCTTGCAAAAATAATAATAAATATTAAAATATATGGAAGGGAAAAGATTCCAAAAAAGGGAAGAGTAATAATAGCACCAAACCATACTTCTTTTTGGGACCCTCCTCTTATAGGGCTTGCAGCAAATAGGGAAGTATTCTATCTTGCAAAGGAAGGACTTTTTAAAGTAAATAAATTCTTTGCATGGCTTATAAAAAGCTATAATGCTATACCCCTTAAAAGGGAAATTGGGGGAATAGGTGCTATAAAAAAAGCAAAAGAACTTTTAGAAAAAAATTTATGCATTTGCATTTTCCCTGAAGGGACAAGAAGCAAAACTGGTGAGATTCTGCCATTTAAAAATGGTGTTGCTCTTCTTTCTATGAAAACAAATTCTCCTGTTGTTCCTGCTTATATAATGGGTGCAAGAGACGGTTTTTTGAAATGGCTGTTAAGAAAAAAAAGAATTGCAATTGCTTTTGGTGAACCGTTATATCCAGATAAGTTGAATAAAAAAAATTTAAATGAGTTTACAGAAATTTTAAAAAAAAATATTTTTAAAATAAAAGAATTTGTTGAAAAAAAAGAGGGAGGTTTCAAAAAATGGAAGGAATAAAAGGTATGGATGAAGATTTTGGTATCTGTTTAAGACAGATAAAGGAGGGTGAGATAATTGAAGGTAAGATTTTAAAAATAACCGAGAGGGAAGTTTTTATAGATATTGGAGCGAAATCAGAAGGTGTTTGTCCCCTGAGCGAATTCAAAAACCCGGAAGAGATAAAGAAGGGTTCCTCTGTTTATGTATATGTTGAAGAGGTTGAAGGTGAGGATGGTTTTACAATTCTCTCAAAACATAAGGCAGAGTTCATCCTCGCATGGGATAAAATTAAAACCATTTATGATGAAAATAGAACAGTAAATGTTAAAGTTATAAAAAAAGTTAAAGGTGGACTTATAGTAGATCTTTTTGGGGTTGATGCCTTTCTTCCTGGTTCACAGATAGACGTGAAACTCGCAAAGAATTTCTCTCAATGGGTTGGAAAAGAAATTCCCGTCAAAATAATTAAGATAAATAAGTTAAGGAAAAATGTTGTAGTTTCAAGAAAAGCAGCAGTTGAAGAGGAGATGATAAAGAAAAGAGAGAGGATTGAAAAGGAATTTAAGGTTGGCGATATTGTTGAAGCAGAGATAAAGAATATCACAAATTCAGCAGTTTTTGTTGATGTGAATGGAATAGATGGAATAATCGCGATCCAGGAACTTTCAAATAGAAAAATAAAACATCCAAAGGAAGTTGTAAGTCTTGGTGAAAAGATGAGATTTAAGATTATAGGGATTGATTTAGAAAACCTTAGTCTTTCTCTTTCTTTAAAAGCCCTTTTGCCATTTATATGGGAAGAATTGGAAAAGAAATACCCTCTTGGTGAAAGGGTAAGGGGTAAAGTGAAAAAAATTCTTGATTATGGAATTCTTGTTGAACTTGAGCCAGAAGTAATAGGTTTTGTTCACCTTTCAGAGATGTCATGGAAGAAAAGCATAAGACATCCTTCTGAAATTGTAAAAGAGGGAATGTATGTAGATGCAATAGTTCTTGATATTGACAAAGAAAAGGGTAAGATCTCACTCGGTATGAAGCAGACACAGCCTGATCCATGGAGTTCGGTAGAAGAGAATTTCCCTGTTGGAAGTATCGTAAGAGGGATTGTAAAAAGTTTTGATAATTTTGGAGCCTTTGTAGAGTTAGAAGAGTGCATTGAAGGTTATCTCCATATTGCTGATATTTCATGGACAAGAAGATTTCATAAACCTGAAGAGGCTTTAAAAATAGGACAAAAGTTAAAATTAAAAGTGATAGAAGTTGATAAAAAGAATAGAATACTTTTTCTTTCATTAAAGCATTTAAGACCCGATCCATGGGAAGAGATTAAGAGAAGACTCTCCCTTGTTGGCTCTATTAAAGCTCCTATAACAGATATAACGCCAAGGGGAATTATTGTTGAGATTGATAAAGGGCTTGAAGGTTTTGTGCCTGCAAATCATCTTTCAAGAAAGGGGAATATAACTGAAATATACAAGATAGGGGATGAGATAAATTTAAAAGTGATGAAAGTAGAGCCTCAGAAGAAAAGGGTTTTGCTTTCAGAAAAGGAATATGAGAAACTTATGGAGAAAAAAGAAATTGAGAAATTCATCAAGAAAACTGAAGAGCCTGTAAGGATTCAACTTGGTGAAATTTTAAAAGGGGAACTTGAAAGACTTTTTAACATAGAAGAAGAAGGTGAAAAGTAATTTCAAGTTTAAAATAATAACTCAGGGTTGTAGAACAAATATATACGAATCAGAGATTTTAAGGAGTATTTTTTTAGAGAATGGACTTTTAGAATGTGATGATGAAAAAGAGGCAGACATTTTAATTCTTCATTCCTGCTGTGTTACTCATAAGGCTGAAAGGGATGCAAGAAAAATAATTTCAAGATTTTTAAAAAATGAAAGGGCATTAAAAATTTTAACTGGGTGTTATTCAAAAATAATTAAAGGAAAAAGTTTTAATGGGAAATTAAAACTCGTTCATGATTATGAAAATATCCCCTCTTTAATCGGAATTCAAGATAAAAATATAGAGAAATTACATTTAAAGCATAAAAGATTCTTTTTGAAAATTCAAGAAGGTTGCAATTTTAAATGCTCCTATTGTATAATCCCCTATGTAAGAGGAAAATCAAGGTCAAGGAATCCTGATGATATATTTTGCGAATTTGAAAAGGCATTAAGCCTTGGTGTAAAAGAATTTGTAATTTCTGGTACCCAGATTGGTGAATACGGTAAAGAATTTAAAAAGGATATTGTATGGCTTATTGAAAACTTACTTAAATGGAATTTTGATTATAGAATAAGACTTTCTTCACTTGAAATAGTTTATGTAAATGAAAAACTATCTTCACTTTTAAAAAATCCCAAAGTTTGTAAACACTTACATATTCCACTTCAGTCAGGCTCTGATAAGATTTTAAAAGAGATGAGAAGACCTTATACTATCTCTTTTTTTGAAAAGAAAATAGAGATGATAAGGGAGGAGATAGGAGATTTTTGCCTTGGAACAGATGTTATAGTAGGGTTTCCTGGCGAGGATAAGGAGGAATTTAAAAAAACATTAGAATTTGTTGAGAAGATTAATTTTTCATACCTTCATGTTTTTAGTTTCTCAAAAAGACCATTTACAGATTTAGAGGATAAAGATGAAATTGAAAGCAGGATAAAAAAAGAGAGAGTGAAAAGGCTTATTCTTCTTGGTGAGAGATTAAAAGAAAATTTTTTAAAAAAATTAATAGGGAAAAAATTGATAGTTTTACCAGAAAAAATTGATAATGGATTTATAAAAGGGATTTCTGATGAATATGCAAGAGTTTATTATAAAGGTCCTTTTGTAAATGAATTTATCTATCTGGAAGCAAGGGAGATCTTTAAGAATGGAGTAAAAGGAGAAATCTTATGTCGCTCATAGAAAAGATAAAAAAGGAGAACGAAAAGAAGAAAAGCATTCTTGCAAAATGGCTTTTACCGCAAAAGGTAGAGAAAAAGGTGGACATTCTTATATTTGAAGAAGGAAAGGGTTCATTTGAAATGGAATTTGAGGAAAGGGGAAAAGAGGAGGATGAGAAGGAAAAATACAGGAAACTTATCCTTTCCTTTCTTGACCTAAAAGCATACGATGAAGCAATAAAAATAATAGAGGAAATGAAAGAAAAAGGGATTTGAATAAAAAAGTAAAGGATTTTCTCAATTATTTACTATTAGAAAGGGGTTTCTCAATAAATACAATAGAAAATTATGAAAGGGATTTAAAAAAATTTTTTGAATTCTTAGAAGAGAATAATATAAATTTTGAAAATATAAATGCACAGGATATTACTGATTTCCTTGAATATTTAAGGTCAAAAAATTACGACTTTTCTACAATAGAAAGGGTTTCCTCCTGTTTGAGGAGTTTCTTCAAATACCTTGTATGGGCATGGGAATTGAAAAAAAATCCATGGGATTTTATTGAATTGCCGAAAAAGAAAAAGAGGTTACCTGAATTTTTAACAAAGGAGGAAGTTTTTAATCTTCTTGAAATCATAAAACCTGAAACACCTCTTAAAATAAGAGACAAAGCCCTTCTTGAATTTGCCTATGCAACAGGTGCAAGGGTTTCAGAGATTGTTAATTTAAAAATAAAGGATATATTTTTTGATGAAGGATTTGTAAGAATAGTGGGTAAGGGAAATAAAGAGAGGATGGTTCCTTTAACAAAACTTGCCCTTGATTATTTAAAAATCTATCTTTTAAAAGCAAGACAGAAACTTAAAAAGAGTGAAAACGGTTTTGTTTTTTTAAATAAAAATGGGACACCTCTTTCAAGGGTTGGTTTCTGGAAGATTTTGAAAAATTATGGCAAACTTGCAGGAATCAAAAGGATATACCCTCATATCCTGAGGCATTCCTTTGCAACCCATATGCTTGAAGGTGGATGTGATCTAAGAACATTACAGATAATTTTAGGACATGCCTCACTTACAACAACCCAAATTTATACCCATGTTGAGATATCCCATTTAAAAGAAACGATAAAAAAATGTCATCCGAGGTCCTTCTAAAAGACCCTGTAATTTCTTTTTTTAAAGAAAAGGCAAAGGAATCAAATACAGAGATATTTGTTGTAGGAGGAATTCCAAGAGATGTTATAATGGGTAATGTTTATTTTAAGGATTATGATTTCGTTGTTTTTTCTGACCCTTTAAAGATTGCAAAGGAATTCAAAAAAAATTTTAATTCAAAGATAGCCTATTATTCCTCTTTTAAAACCGTAGAAATAACATTTGAGGATAAAAGTATTGATATAAGTATGGCAAGAAAAGAAGTTTATCCATATCCTGGTTCTTTACCAAGTGTATTTCCTGCAAATGATATTAATGATGACCTTTTAAGAAGAGATTTTACAATTAATTCAATTGCAATTGAGATATTTCCTTTTTTCGGTAAAATCTATGACCCATTCAGAGGAATAGATGATATAAAAAGTAAAAAAATAAGGGTTTTAAAAAATGGGGGTTTTTATGAAGATCCCACAAGGGCTTTCAGGGCAATAAGATATAAAAACAGGTTTGGTTTTGATTATACACAAGAGACGATTTTAGAATTTGAGAATTATAAAAATTCGGTAAAAAATTTAAAGTTTCCAAGAATTAAAAAGGAATTAGAGATTATTTCAAAAGAGAAGGAGAGGGTAAAAATGTGGAAAGAGATTGCAGAGAAAGAATTGCTTTATTTTTTTGATGAAAATTTGAAATTGAAAGATGATAAAATAGAAAAACTTTCACAGATTTTACCATTTGATAAAATTTCATGGATTTGCTTTTTCTATTTATTTTTCAAAGATTCTCCTTCAATAACAGATTTTTTTTCTTCTCATGAAAAAAGAATTGTTGATGAAATTAGAAAGGGTGAAAAACTTCTTGAGAAAGAAAAAGATTTGTTTAAACTTCATCATTTTTTAAAAAAATTTGATGTTTTATCCTTAAAATTTTTGAGTTTAATAAAAGAAGACTTAAATATTTATATTGAAAGGAAAAACAAAATAAAAAAGATTTTAAGCGGTGATGAGATTATCTCTCTTGGAATTAAAAAGGAGTTAGTTGAAAAGGTTAAAGAAATTATAGAGATAAAACAGATGGAAGGAAAGATAAATAATAAGGAAGAGGCAATAAAATACATAATGGAAAACAAGGATGAAATACAGGGTTCCGCTTTTTGATCTATATATAAAAGAAAGGGAAATTAAAAAAATTGTGAAAGTTTTAAAAAAGGGATGGCTTACATTTGGAGAAGAATGTATTAAATTTGAAGAAGAATTTAAAAAGATAATAGGTTCAAAATACTCATTATTTGTTTCATCAGCCACAGCAGGGCTCCACCTTGTTTATAAAGTTTTATTTGAAAAGGATGATGAGGTGCTTGTTCCTTCTTTCACTTTTATTTCAACAGTTACCCCGCTTTTACATATAGGTGCTAAGCCAGTTTTCGTTGATATTGAATCAATGGATTTTCCCCTTTTATCAATAAAGGATGCAGAAAAGAAGATAACTAAAAAAACAAAAGGTCTTGTTTATATGCATTATGCAGGTTATTTAAGGGATATGAAGGAGGTTGTTGAATTCTGTAAGGAAAATAAATTAATCCTTATTGAAGATTCTGCTCATTCCCTTTTTGTCAAAAACAAAAAGTATGCAGGAACATTTGGTAAAGCAGGAATTTTTTCTTTCTTTTCAAATAAGAACTTGCCGATTGGAGAGGGTGGTATGGTGGTTACGGACTCTAAAAAGATTTATGAAAAGTTAAAACTTTTAAGGTCACATGGTATCACAAAAGATACGATTGAGAGGTTTAAAATTGGACTTTTATACGATGTTGTTGAAATTGGTTTTAATTATAGACCAACAGAGCTTCAAGGGGCACTTGCAAGAGAGATTTTAAAAAGAGTTTTTAGAGATAATAAAAAAAGGGAAAGGATAGTAAAAAGGTATAGAGAAGAGTTTTCAAAATTTTTAAAAATACCATTTAACGAGAAAATCCCTTCATCCCATTACATATTTCCTGTTTTTTGTAAAGATAAGAAAGAGAGGGACAATTTAAGAGAATTTTTGTTTAAAAATAAAATTCAAACTTCTATTCATTATTTACCAGTTCATAAGTTTAAAATATTTAAGGAAATAAGTTCTAAAATTGAATTACCTGTTACAGAGGAGGCGGGTAAGAGAGAATTAACTTTACCTTTATACCCATCAATGAAAATGGAAGATGTTGATTATGTGATTGAAAAAGTAAAGGAATTTTTTAAATGAATTTAATAAATATATCTTTCGTCGGGATATATGCCTTGAATTACCTCTTTTTTATATTCAAAGAGTGCTTTTTCTATTATTTTCCTTAAATTTAAATAATTCTTCACAAATTTTGGATAAGGAGGAGGTGTAAGACCGAGAATATCGTATACAACAAGTATTTGTCCATCACAGTATCTTCCAGCACCTATCCCGATTGTTGGAATTTTCAGATTTTCTGTTATTTCCTTTGCTAAATCCTCATATATTCCTTCAAGAACAATTGCAAATACTCCAATTTCTTCAAGGCATTTTGCATCCTCCATAAGTTTTTTCCTTTCCTCTTCTTTTTTACCCTTTACCTTAAATCCCCCAAAGGATAAATAAAACTGAGGTGTTAATCCTATATGACCAAGAACAGGTATTCCAGATCTTATTATGAATCCAATTGTTTCTTTAAATTCTTTACCACCTTCAATTTTAACTGCATCCATATACCCTTCTTTTATAAATCTTGAGGCATTTTCTAAAGCCTTTTCCTTTGAAATCTGATAACTCATAAATGGCATATCGCCAACAAGGAGTGCCCTTTTTGCCCTCTTTGAAACTGCCTTTGCAAAGATTATCATTTCATCCATTGACACTCTTAAAGTATCCTGATTACCAAGAAGTGTATTTGAAACAGAATCTCCAACAAGTATTATATCAAAACCTATTTTATCTTCTATTTCCGCAATGAGTGCATCATAAGCAGTGATTGCAACAATTTTTTCCTTCCCTTTTTTGTTTATTATATGATTTACAGTTATTTTATTCTCTTTCATAAAAGCATTTTTTGTTTAAAGAATAATTCAATTGATTTTTTTGTTAAGGTTCTCCCTCTTGCTGTTTTTTCAATAAACCCTTCTCTTACAAGGAAAGGTTCATATACTTCTTCTATTGTTCCTTCATCCTCATCAAGGGCAGAGGCAAGTGTTTTTAGTCCAACCGGTCTATTACCAAATTTATAATATATCGTTTCAATTATCTTTTTATCCATTTCATCAAGTCCATATTCATCAACTTCCATTTTTGAAAGAGCGTATTTTGAGATCTCCCCATCAATTATTCCTTTACCTTTAACAATTGCGAAATCTCTTACCCTTTTTAAAAGTCTATTTGCTATTCGTGGTGTCCCCCTTGATCTTTTTGCTATTTCATTTATTCCTTCCTTATTTGTTTCTATTTTTAAAATCTTTGCAGATCTTTCAATTATCTTCTCTATTTCCAAGACATTGTAATAATCTATTCTCATTTGAATTCCAAACCTTGATCTTAAAGGACCTGTTAGAAGTCCTGTTCTTGTAGTTGCTCCTATCAATGTAAAAGGTGTAAGTTTAAATTTTATTGATCTTGCACCTGGTCCTTTATCAACAATTAAATCAATTTCATAATTTTCCATTGCAGAATAAAGGTATTCCTCTACATTTTTTGGGAGCCTGTGTATTTCATCTATGAATAAAATACTTCCTGGTTTTAATTTTGTAAGTATTCCTGCTAAATCAAAAGGTCTTTCAATAACAGGTCCTGAGGTTGCAATTATTTCTGTTCCAATTTCATTTGAGATACAATGGGCAAGCGTAGTCTTACCAAGCCCAGGTGGACCTGAAAGTAGAATATGGTCAAGTAATCCTTTTCTCTTTTTTGCTGATTTTATAAATACTTCAATATTCTCTTTAATTCTATCCTGCCCAATAAAATCTTTTAATCTTTTTGGTCTTAACTCTATTTCTAATATTTTGTCCTCTTCAAGAGGATAGGGAGATGTTATTTTCATTGAAGGAGTTTTAACATTTTACTTCCCATATCTTTTGCTTTTGCCTGTCCTATTATCATCGCTGAAGCACTCTGTAAATTTGAAACCAACTTTTTTGTTTTCTTTAAAGTCGCATTGTTTATATCTATTCTTGCATCCTTTAATTGGTTCTCAAAAATTGCATCTGCAAAAACTCCCACATATTCTTCCAAAATTTTTTTAATTTCTTCAAATATCTCGGGCGCAACCTTTATTTCCTCTTCAGGTGGTGGAGCAGGTTTTTCTTCTCTTTTTGGAATTGGAACTTCTTTTTTTAAACTTAAAATTTTTTCACTCGCAATTTTTATAACTTCTTCAATTCCTATTTCCTCGTTGCTCAAGATACCATAAAATATTCCCTCTTTCTCAAATACACTGAAAAAGTTTTTATCATATCTTAAATTTATCCCTTCAAGGGGAAGTCCTGAGAATCCTAACGCTTCTTTTAATATGGTGAATATCTTTCTATAAGGAACTATTCTTGGATCATTTTCTGGAAAAAACATAATTTCATCCTTTCTCTGTATTAAGATAAGTTCAATTTTCTCCTTCATATAATTTTTAACCTTTCAGAAACCCTTTTAACTTTTTTTCTTGCTTCCTCAACACCGTATTTTGAAACACCCATTTTCCATATTATATCAATTGCTGATCTGAAACACCTGTTAACTTCCTCTTCATTTATTTCATGAGGTAAAGGATATCTTACTTTTATATCTTTTCCTTCCTGTAATAAGTGTTCAGCAAATAATGGTGAATTATCCTTTATCTTTGCCATTACAACTTTTCCCCATCTTATTTCGTCTCCTTCAGAAAATTCCTTTATGAGTTCATTTATTTGCCTCATCTTTGCTTCAACAAATTTTTCAATGCTTGTTTTTGGTTCTAAAACAACTTCTTCCTCCTTTTTTATAGAAACTTCTTCCAATTCTTCTTTATAATTTCTCACAAATTCAATTATCTTATCTATATCAATCCCTTCCCCTTTTACCCCTATATACATCCCTTTTTCTTCAAATATGTATATATTTGATCCATCCTTTAAATATCCTTTTATATATGAGAAATTTTCAATCCCTATATTTTTTAAAGATGCTTCCCCTGCTGAACCAAGAACCCCAATACCCTCTGCAAAGAATTCACCTTCTTTTCCCTTGAAAATTATCTCCCCTTCTTTATTTATAACTGCTACACCTTCAATTCCTTCCATCTTTAAAATTTCCTCAAATACTTTCATTCTATTTCAACTTTTCTTTTAAAATTTTCAAATTTTTTCTTACCAAGTATTGTTCCAAAATCAAGTATAAATTTTTTTTCAAATAAAGGTAATATTGCTTTTTTTGTATTTTTGAGCGCTTCTTTTCCTATCATTATTTCTTTTTTTAAAAAAATTTCTCCTCTTTTTTCATCAAAATCTACATTTTCTTCTATCTCTTTAAAACCTGTGCTTTTTAAAGCTGTCTTTATAAAACTTAAAGAGGATTTTTTAAGTTCAACCGAATCCTTTGAGTATTCATTCATAAATTCGTTAAAAATTTGAATTAATTTTTTAGCCTGCCTTTTTCCTTCTTCAGGGTCAAAAATTAACCCCTTTTCAATCAAAAATGCCACTGATTTATAACTTTCAAAAAGTCCTATCTGCGATTCAAAAATTACCTCTCTTAATTTTTTCTTACCATCTATAAGACTTAAAATTTTCCAGTCATTTTTTCTCAATTTAAGTTTCTCAAAAGATGCATCTTCGGATTTGAGTAAAACTGCATCAAGCGGCGGAAGTTTATTTTCAATCTCCCTTATCTCTTTTGATCTTCTATCAAATTCTTCAAAAAGTTTTACTGGTTCACCACCCATTGTTTTCTTAGGTGGTAAAACATTTGGTTCAAATGTTAAATGTCCTTCTTTTAAAAGGGAGAGCTCAAAAAGGGCATCAATCCCTTCTAAATCATTAAAGATTGCATGAGTAAATTTGCCCTCTTCTATATATATTTCACCTTCATACCTTGATTTTATTTTCACTTTACCCGTTTTTTTATTTATGCTCAAAAACTGGAGCACCTCTACAACACTTATATAAGAAATTTCTGCTCTTAAAGCCTCCATTCCTTAATTTTGAAATATTAAATACAATACTTTATTATAAATATACTGTGAAAAAAATTTCAATCTTATTCATATTTTTTTTAACATGTACTTCTCCTTATTTTCCAAAAGGAAAACCTGAGGAACTTGTTATTTTTTCAGAAGACCTTTTAAAAATAAGAGATTTTATAGAAAAAGAGGTTCAGGATACCTTTTATACACCAAGACCAGAACCGATTTATGAAATAATTTTTGCAAAATCTTCCGATTTTGAAAAATACAAAGGTTATTATACAATACTTGTTTTAGGGACAAAAAATTCTTCCTCCTATGAAGTTTTTAAGAAAATTTTTCCTGAAATGGATAAAGAAGGAATTTATGAAAAGAGAAAATTTTTTCAGAAAGAAGATTACATAGTGGGAATTTTTGGGTTTAATGAAGATTATATTCTTTCAAAACTTAAGGAAGGGGTTTTGAATAAACTCATTCTCCATATTAAAGAACTTTATAAAAAACATGTTTACAGTATAGTTGATATAAATAACAGAATAAAAAGAGAAATAAAAAGGGAATACAATTTTGAAATTGATATTCCGACAGGCTTTTTATATATAAAAAAATCAAAGGATTTCCTTTCCCTTGGAACCCATTATCCTGATAGATTTATATTTTTTTATATAACTCAGGAGATTGACCTTGACCCTGAAAATCTGATGGATTTAAGAGATTCTTTAACAGGGGTTTATTATGATGGGGATAAGATTGATAGAGAACTTACAAAATGGAAGAAAACCGAAATTTTTGGTGAAGAGGGGATAGAGATTTACGGGCACTGGGAAAATGAGAAGATGAAAATTGGAGGTGCTTTTAAAAGTATAGTTTTTAAAAAAGGTGGTAAGTATTATTTCATTGATATGGGTGTTTTTGAGCCAGAAAAACCAAAATTGAAATACATAAGATGGCTTGAAGCAATCGTATCAACGATGAAATGGAGTTATTAGAATTTCTTTCAAATCCAGAAAATTATCCTGAAAAATCAAATACTCTTAAAATTCTTCAAACACATATATCTTTTATCTTCATTCTTGATGATTATGTTTATAAAATTAAAAAACCTGTGAATTTTGGATTTTTAGATTTTACAACCCTTGAAAAAAGAAAATATTATTCATTTAAAGAGGTTGAGATAAATAAAAGGCTTGCAAAGGATATTTATATAGGTGTTTTTGCAATTTCAAAGATAAAAGATAAGTTTGAGTTTAGTGATAAAAATCCAGTTGAATATGCAGTTAAGATGAAAAAGTTGCCCGAGGAATTTTTGTTATCAAACTTAATAAGAAAGGGGATAAAAAAGAAAGATTTAGTAAGGATAGCAAACAAAATAGCAAAATTTCATAATGAGGGAAAGACAGATGAATATATTCTATCAATGGGTGAAATTGAAAGGATTAAAATAAATACTGATGAAAATTTTGAACAGACCGAAAAATATAAAAATGTTACAATAAAAGACAAGGATTATGAATTTATAAAAAATAAAGTTAACAGATTTTATGAAGATTATGGAAATTTATTTAAAGAAAGAATTGAAAATAAGAAAATAAGGGATTGTCATGGAGATTTGAGAATGGAACATATATGTGTTTTAAAAGAAGATATAATAATATTTGATGCAATTGAATTCAATGAAAGGTTCAGATACCATGATATTTTAAATGATATCGCATTTTTGACAATGGAGATGGATTATGAAGGTTTTGAAAAGGAAAAGAAAATCATAGAGGATAACTGGTTTAAAATATGTGAAAAAGAAAAGAGCAAAAAACTCTTAAAATTATATCATTTTTATTTATCCTATAGAAGTTTTGTAAGGGGTAAGGTTACAAGTTTTTTATTAGATGACCCATATATAAATTTTGAAGAGAAAGAAAAAGTAAAAGAAAAAGCAAAAAAATTTTTTTATCTTTCAAAAAATTATCTTGAAAAAATATAATTTCAAAAGAATTGTAAAAAACTGGAATTATACATATTCTTGACAATTTAAAAATTTTCTTGTATAATTAAAAAATAAAAAAAGGCATGAATTTTCATAAAAATATCTTATGGAATTTTATATCAACTATTTCACCTCCTGAAAAATCAAGAAAAAATTGTGATTGCTAACTTTTAATTATTGATTTTAAAAAGGAGGAGAAATGAAAAAAATAGTTTTATGTTTAATTTTAATTAATATCTTAAGGGCATTTATAGATATGCCCGAAGGATGGAGATGTCAAGTTAGTTTATCTGGCTATCCTAGTGGTTCTCTTTGCTATGCTTTGACTTCGGCAACAAAAGGAGACACTATATGGCTTTTATCAGTAGCACAAAATGTAGGTTTGTATTACCATTATTCACAAGATAATGGATTTACTTTTTCAGGACCACATCAAATTCTATTAAATGGTCAATCAATTCTTCCTAGTTTTGCAAGAACATTCCCGAAACTTATAGTTGATAATTACAACAATTTATATATTGCCTGTTTCATTGCCCCTCAAAAAATTTTGGTAATAAAAGCTGATACTGATTCACAATGGGGAAATTGGACTAAAAAATTAGAGATTACTCTACCTTCATCCCCTTTCTATGTAGGATTAGCGTTCTATCCACCTGATCATTTACATTTGGTATACGATTTTCAAGATACTACTTTTCCTTATTTATATCAAACCCATTATAGATATTCTTTTGATGGTGGGAGTACCTGGTATGGTCCATTTCAAGTCCCTCGTGATACAGACACGACTTACATATACCAGCCAAGAATAGCAGTAGATGTGAATGAAAATGTATATGTAGTATATACTGAATGGTATGGAGTCAGTATTCCTCAGAATGGAGTTAAATTGAGAAGATTCCTTGGGCAAGACCGGAGTCAATCAATAAAACTTCCTTATTTTTCATTCATTGGCACATCAGAGCAGAACCGCATTGTAAGAGCTGACCCACAAACCCCTCAATTGCTTCATTTCATATTTTCCCTCTCTAATGCGTCTCCTACTCCTATTTATTATACAAGATTTGAGGGTCAGAACTTTGGTCCATTAAAACAGATTTGTAGCAGCTCGGATACTGTAGAAGGCAGATCTATTGATTTTATTGTAGAGCCAGGGATGATAAAAGCTGCGATATCCGGTGTTAAAGATGACGGGGTATGGTATTCTACGGATAATGGAAACACTTGGATTTATGAGGGACGACAAAATATTGTACCCTTAAGCAACTATTTTGTTTTTGAAAAAACGAAAAGAAGCAGATTTTTATTTCATTCTCCTTATTCTGGTGAAGCTGTATATTTTCTTTCAAATGACAATCAGCTCATTTCACCATATTCTACTGCAACTGCATTTAATTCACAGAAACATTTTTTAAGAGAACCCAATTCAAATAGATTACACATAATATATACAATGAGTAGTGATTCAGCTGATATAGTATGGGCGCAAAGCACTGATGGCGGAACAAATTGGAAACCC
Organism: Caldifarciminota bacterium; assembly: GCA_965649125.1. GTDB lineage: Bacteria > Hydrothermota > Hydrothermia > Hydrothermales > Hydrothermaceae > JBDRZD01. The sequence goes on from CBFGJO010000023.1 coordinate 19,730, forward strand.
TATAAAATTATAGGACATGGTATGTTTCCATGTTCATGGTTAAACCCCTATGATAATTTAATTTCAATTGTATGGCATAAAGTATGTCTTCCATTATCCGCATACGGAAGATACAGGGAATATGATATCACTAATTCCATATGGTCAAATTTGATATGGCTTAAATGGCCATCAGGATATCAACCGTTTGAAGAAGACAGAGCTTTATTACCACCTGTTTACTCAATTGTTACAACAGGGAAAAGGGCAAATAATGATTTATATTTACATTTGGTCTCACGATCAAAAACTACAAGTGGCGAGGTAAAACTTTTATATATCTTATATAATATAAATACTTTGGAAAATCCTGAATCCCCTGTTACATATGCAGTAATTGATAATTCAGGTGGAACACTACCATCCCTAGCATTTAGCAAAATAGATACTTTAAAGCTTCACTGTGTTTATGAAAGGGATAATAAGATTTATTATGTTGAGAAAAAAGAAGGTGGGAACTGGACATATCCTTTTTTAATTTCTCATGAAAATAAGATAGCATCAAACCCTTCAATTGAAGTATATGGAGATTCTGTTTATGTTGTTTGGTCAGAAGATTATTATGGAACAAATAAACACGAAGTATTGAGAAGAAGAAAAAAGGTAACAGAACCCTGGAATTATTGGCC
>CBFGJO010000024.1:0-20335 GCA_965649125.1 Caldifarciminota bacterium
AAAGATAAAGCCCAAACAATTTCCCTTCCTTTAATTTATCTTTTAATTTAAAAAGTATTAAAAAAACAATAAACATTGTTATTACTTCAAAAATTTGCGTTGGCCAGACTTTTAAAAGGACATCATCCGGAATTTCTTCTGGAATATTTATTATATTTCCAAAATTTTCTCTTAAAGAGCCAGCATATGTGGGAGGCGAGCCCTTTGGAAAGGCAATTCCTAAAAATGAATTTGTTGGTCTTCCATAGTCATCTCCAACAAGAAAACAACCAATCCTCCCAATTGAATATCCTATTGCAAGGGAAGGAGAAAGGATATCACCAACTTTTAAAATCTTAATCTTTTTGATTTTTAAATATATTATAACGAAAAAAAGAGCAAAAAGAAAGCCACCATAATAAGTGAATCCACCTCTTGAAAATAGAATTTCAAATGGAATTTTTATTATTTCTTTAAATGAATAATTCTCAAAAACAAATAATAGTTTTGAACCAACAATTCCGGATATTAAAGTAATTATAAATATATTGTTAAAATCCTTTATATCTAAATTTTTTCTTTTCCATTCCCTTTCAGCAATTATAACAGCAAAAAAGAATGCTATGGCAACCATAACCCCATAAGAGGAGATAACAAAATTCCCTATTCTTAAGATTTCAGGATACATTCTCTTTTTTATATTTTAAAGATGCTTTAACAAATTCTCTAAAAATTGGGTGTGCTTTCAAAGGTCTTGATAGAAATTCTGGATGAAATTGAACACCTATAAAGAATGGATGATCTTTAATTTCCACTATCTCAGCAAGGTATCCATCAGGTGATTCACCACTTATTATAAGTCCATTTTTTTCAATTATTTCTTTATATTCTGGATTGAGTTCATATCTATGTCTATGTCTTTCATAAAGGAGCTCTTTCTTATAAATAGAATATGCAAGTGTTCCTTTTTTTATTTTGCATGGATATGCACCCTTTCTTAAAGTTCCTCCATAATATTTTATCCCTTCTTTTTCAGGAAGTATCTTTACAACAGGATGCTCAGTATCAGGGTCAAATTCTGTTGAATTTGCCATATTTAATCTACATACATTCCTTGAAAATTCAATAACAGCAAGTTGCATACCCAAGCATATCCCAAAGAAAGGGATCTTTTTCTCCCTTGCATAATTTATAACCTTTATTTTACCTTCAATACCTCTTTTACCGAAACCACCTGGAACAAGTATCCCATTAATATCTTTAAGAATTTTTTCAACTTCCTCTCCCTCTTCAAACCTTTCAGTTTCAATAAATTTTAAGTTAACCCTTACATCATTTTCATATCCTGAATGAACAAAAGCCTCAATTATACTTTTATATGAATCCTTTAAATTTGTATATTTTCCACATATTGCAATATTAACTTCATCTTTTGGATCCCTTATGCCATTCACAAATTTTTCCCAATCAGAAAGATTTGGCAAAGGAGCATATATTTTTAAATAAGAAAGTATTTTTGAATCAAGTTCCTGCTGATGAAAAATAAGCGGAACCTCATAAACACTCTCTTTAACATCCCTTGCCTCAATTACCCTTTCATAGGGTAAATTTGCGAAAAGCCCTATTTTATACCTTGCTTCCCTTGAAAGAGGTCTATCAACTCTACAGAGTAAAAAATCTGGTTGTATCCCTATTTCTCTCAATTTTTGAACAGAATGCTGAGTAGGTTTTGTCTTTAATTCTCCTGCTGATTGAATAAATGGAACAAGTGTTAAATGGATTGCACAGGTATTATCAAAACCCTCTTCAAGACGAAGTTGTCTTATCGCCTCTAAAAATGGTAATGATTCAATATCACCAACAGTTCCACCCACTTCAACTATTACAATATCTGCATTATATAATTCCCCTACTTCTTTTATCTTTGATTTAATCTCATCAGTGATATGGGGGACAACCTGAACTGTTGCACCAAGATATTCACCTTTTCTTTCCTTTTCAATAACACTTCCATATATTTGACCTGTTGTAACATTATTTATTCGGGAAAGATTTTCATCTATAAACCTTTCATAATGTCCAAGATCAAGATCTGTCTCTGCACCATCATCGGTGACAAAGACTTCTCCATGCTGAAATGGATTCATTGTTCCCGGATCAACATTTATATAGGGATCAAGTTTTTGTATTGTTACTTTTAACCCCCTCCTTTTTAAAAGAAAACCTATTGAAGCAGTTGCAACCCCTTTACCAAGAGAAGAAACAACACCTCCTGTAACGAATATATACTTCCTCCTTTTCATATACCAAAATATTTCTTTAAAACCGTTTTTGCCTTCTCTTTATTAATATCTTTACCTTTTATAAAAATTTTGCCATCTTTGAAAAACATTATGTCAAAAGTATCTTTCTTAAATCTCAAAAAATATGGCTTTAATATGCATTCGCCAAAATCTCTTAACTTTTTTTCAAGTCTTTCAATATCTATCTCTTTTTCAATCTTAAAATTGAATGTTCCACCACCACATAAGGCGTGCGCACTAAAACCCTCTTTCCCTTTTAAAAAAGGGAAAACCTTTTTTGAACAAACAGGACAATCCTCCTTCTTTTCAAATTCAAAATATTTGAATTCAAAATTATTTAAATCAAAATAGTATATTTTATTTTCAGGAACTTCTTTATTCAAAAGATATTTAATTGCAAGATTTATTTCAAAACCCGCTATTATATTGATTATAGAGGGATGGACACCCACAATTTCACAGGTCTCCATATACCCTTTTGGAACTTTCGGCAAAAAACATCTATAACAGGCAGTTTTCCCGGGAATAAAAATACCTACTTCCCCCCTTTCTTCTATAACAGCACCATGGACCCATGGAATATTTTCTTTATAAGAAACCTCATTTATCAAAAAACGGGTATCAAAATTATCAGAAGCATCTATTATTATATCAATTCCTTTTACAAAATTGAGTGCATTATCAGGGTTAAATTCTTCATGAATTGCATTTATCTTTACCTCATTATTTATCCTTTCACATTTTTCCTTTAAGGCAATAACTTTTGGTTTTCCATATTTTAAATCTTCAAGGTCGTAATTCTGGGTTGATAAATTCTCTTCTTCAACAACATCGTAATCTAAAATACTTATTTCTTTAAAACCAAGCCTTGTTAAAGAAATTAAAATATTTGAACCTAAAGAACCCACCCCTACTATAATAATTTTTTTTCCCCTTAATTTTTCAAAATTTTCTCTCCCTATCCCTTTTAAACTATAAAATCTTTTATAAAAATCCATTATCTTACAAGAAAAATAGGAACTTTTAAAACAGGATAATTGTTTAGATAGAATATACAGAAATATTTACCGGGTTTTAAAACTTCGTATTCTGGCTTCCATTCAATTAAATAATCATTATCTTTCTGCATCCACCTTCCCTTTTCTAAATCACATATCTTTTGCCCCATCTCATTAAAAATACCTGCTGATACAAACCCATCTTCACAAGGAGAAACTATAAAATATGCATATTCCCCTCTTCTAATTATTGTTTTATTCATTTTCATTTTAAGGATATAAAATTCTTCAGGAGGATAAATTTTTTCAAGCACACCTTTTGGTATGATATCAACATCCCATTTGCCATCAAGATTTGCATCAACTAATAGTTTATAAAGAGGAATTACTGTTTGATATCCCCTTTTTTCTGGAAAATAAAACAGACTATCCGATTTTTTAATCTTTATTGAAAAATAAATATAAACTGTGGTTTCAGGAAAGAAATTTTTTGGAATCTTAAAGAAATTATCCTTTACAAATATAGAATCACTTAAAAGGGGGATAAGGATTGAATCTTTTATTAAAAATTTTTTACCATCAGAATAAATTACAAGATGAATGGGTTTAACAAACACATATTCATTTTCAAGTTTAATATTTTTAATACCATAAAATCCATTACCTATGAATAGAACAATTTCTTCCTTCCCTTCATACTTCAAATAAAAATTTAAAGAATCCCATTTAACAAATAATGAGTTATTTCTGAATTTTTCTATTTCTTCATTTTCTTTTACAAAAATATTTACTTGTAAAAATAAAAATATAACAAAAATCATAAATTTCATTATAAACTAATTTTTTAAAAAAAGTCAAATAGTCACTTTATCTCTCTTAAATATCTCGCTGCTTCTTCTGGAGAAATTGGATTGATATAAAAACCTGAGCCCCATTCAAATCCTGCTATGTATGTTATTCTTGGAATTATTTCAACATGCCAGTGATAATCATAAGGAAGTGTTTCCCAATATCCAGGTCTTCCTGGTCTTGGTCTTGGAACTGGTGCAGTATGGATTACAAAGTTATAAGGTGGATCATTTAATAGAATTTTAATCCTTTCAAGGACATCCTTTAATACAAGGGCAAACTCATAGAGTTCTTCTTCATCACATTCAGCAAAATTATGATTATGTCTTAATGGAAAAATCCAAGTTTCAAAAGGAAAAGAGGAAGCATATGGAGCCCATACTGAAAATTTGTCATTTTTGAAAATTATCCTTTCTCCAAAAGAAATCTCCTGCTCTAAGAGATCACAAAATATGCATCTTTCTTTTTCACTATAATGTTCTCTTGCAGCTTCAAGTTCTGCAACAACTGCTAAGGGAATAATTGGTGTTGCAATTAACTGAGAATGGGAATGGTATAAAGAGGCACCTGCCTCCGCCCCATAATTTTTAAATATCAGGATATACCTGAACCTTATATCTTTTATAAGATCTAAATATCTTTCCTTATATGAAATTAAAACCATCCTAATTTGAGAAACATCCATATCTTGAAGTTGTAAAAAATGGTCAGGTGTTTCAATTATGACTTCATGGGCACCTATACCTGATACACTATCAAAAATACCAACTCCCTTTCTTACAAGTTCTCCTTCAATCTTTAATGCGGGAAACTTATTTGGAACAACTCTTACTTTCCATCCGGGTTTATCCTTTCCAGAACTTTTTTCCCTTATTGAAAAAACCTCAGGAGGCGTTTTACTCTCATTACCCTCACAGAATGGACATTCATCCTTTGGAGGAATTTCCCTTTTTTCTTTAAAAAAATCCTTTGGTCTTATCCCTCTTTCAGGAGAAATTATTGTCCATCTCCATCTTATTGGATCGTATCTGAGTTCAGGCATATTCCCTCCCTTTATACAAAATCAACCCACTCTTTTTCTTCTTTTTCAAGTAAATAAAAACCTACTTCAGGATATCTTTCAAAAAACTTATTTTCCAAACATAAAAATAGATAAATATTTTCTTCTTCAAATTTTACTTTTGCTTCAATTATTTTAGAAATTTTAATCTCCCCCTTAATTTCTTTTCCAATGCTTTCCCTCTTTATAAACTCTTCTTTTGAAATACTCACAAATATTCCTCCTTCCTCACTTTCTATCCCTATTATTATTTTATAATTCTCATTTATAATATCTTCAATACTTTTAATTCCATCAATTCTTATACATAAATTATCATCTTCATCCCATCCATAATAGAGATATTTTAAAAAAGATTTTTTATTTTTTGAAAGTGGAATTATTCCAGCATTTGCCCATTCATAAAAATTTGTTATTTTACCATCAATAGAAGGATAAACATAACCGGTTGGTTTTTTTAAATAAATCCTGTATGCTTTACCCTTTATGCTCCTTTCAAGAAAAAGAGGATATTCAAAATTTAAATTTATGTATACATTTTTTAAATGCTCCCTGAATAAAATGTCAAATTCTGGTGCATAAAATGTTGGATTATCATATCCAAGCCACCAGAAAAAATCGCTCCCTTCTGAAAAAATCATTGAAAGTAAAGATTTTTCATTCTCATAAACTTTTTCTTTCAAATCTTCTCTTACCTTTTTTAAAATCTCCCACCCTTTATTTTTCTCCTCATCACCCATCCATGTTGTAAACTCCCCTCTTATCCAGGAACCTGGATGCACCTCTTTTAAATTCTTTTTATCTTCAAAAAGGGTGCCTTCTTCAAAAAAAGAAAATTTTATAAAATCTTTTTTTGAAAGAACTTCGTAAAATTTTTTTAGGAATAAAATCCCACCTTTTTTATAATAACACCAGGGGTTTTCACCATCAAGGATAACCGAAACCCATAAATCTTCTCCGGTATCTTTCAATTTTCTTAAATAGTTTAAAAAATCATTTATAGCATCATCTTCATTATAGTTTTTATAAACAAAACCAATCCTATCGGAGATCTCTCTATCCCTGAAGAAAACAGTTATTTCCCCATCTTCTTGCCTGTATAAATAAGGTTTATAAAGTTCTTTCTTAATATAGTCCTTCCCTCTAAGCTCTTCCTTTAAACTTTTTGAAAGAACACTTTCACAGGAAAAAGTAAAAATAATTCCATTTTTTATAAAAAGATTTAAAGTGTTCTCACATATTGCACCTTCAGGTGGCCATATTCCTTTTATCTTAATATCAAATTCATTTTCAATAAATGATATTCCCATTTTAATTTGCCTCTCTGCATCCTCTTTATTTGAAAATTTCGCGCTTTTATCTTTTAAATGAGGAGTTGATCTTTCAAATGAAGTTGAGTCTATTAAAAGGGGAAGAATAGGATGTGAAAAAGGGCTTGTTGTTATTTCCACTTTTTTAAGGGAAATTAACTTTTTATAAATTTTTTCAACTTCACTCAGGGTTTCAAAAGCAATCTTAAGAAGAACTTCCTTATCTTCTTCAGTGAAATTTTTTTTCTTATTCAAAAACTCCTTTAAAATTTCATTTTCTTCTTTTAAAATTTCTGAAAATGAGGAGAATAAAAAATAAAAGCAAATATCCCTTATCTCATCATTTGAAAAATATTTTACCTTCTCTTCAAGTCCAAGTACGCTACCCCTTTTTATGAGTAAATATTTATATCTATCATAAGGGAAAATCTGGTTTTCATAATTGAGTGAAAAAAAATTCCTTAAGACAAATATTTTTTCTTCTTCTTCCATATTTTGAGGATTCTTTTTATAAATCTCTATCCATTTATCAAAAACTTTTCCTTCCAGATATTTTTTAATCTGGTACCAGAGTATAGGAGTAATATTGAAAGTTACTTTAACATTTTCAGGAGAATCTAAAAGAATTCTTCCCATATCATAATATTCTCTTATAGAATGTAAAAGTGTCCAGGGGAAGAAAAAATATCCTCCTTCAGGCTCAAGACACAAATAAGAAGGTTGATGGAAATGCCAGAGGATTGAAAGATTTATTTTTTTCATTAAAATTAAATTATAATAAAAAACCTTGAAAAAAATCAACTTTTTACTTTAAAATAAAATTATGAAAGTGGCATTTATTTCTGCAGAAGTTTATCCTTTTTCAAAAGTAGGCGGACTTGCTGATGTCGCTGGTTCACTTCCATTTTTATTAAAAGAAAAGGGAATTGAAATAATAGTTTTAACCCCTTTTTATTCAAAATTTTTGAATATTGAGAATTTTAAAATTGAGGATAAAATAAATGATAAAATATTCTGGAATAAAAAAATTTTTGAACCATTATGGTATAAAATCATATTTAAAGATACACCTGTTTTTCTTATAAAAGAAGATGAATTTTTTGGAAAGGAATATATTTATGTTCCTTCAAAGATAGAAAAAGATGACCAGTATAAAAGGTTTGCATTTTTTTCCTATTCTGTAATCTCTTTTTTAAAAAAATTAAATTTTAAACCAGATATAATTCATATAAATGACTGGCATACTTCTTTTATTTCAATTTATTTAAAAAACAATTTTAAAAATGATGATTTTTTTAAAAAAACAAAAAAATTACTCACAATTCATAACCTTTCATATCAAGGAGTTTATGAAAAGGATGTTTTAAAGGAAATAAACTTGGATGAGAATATTGAAGAAAATCTCAACTTTTATGGAAAGGTAAATTTTTTAAAAGGTGGTATAATTCATTCAGATTTTATAAGCACTGTGAGCCCATCTTACGCAAAGGAGATATTAACAAAAGAATATGGATGCGGTCTTGAAGATATTTTAAAAGAAAAAAAAGATAAGCTCTATGGAATATTGAATGGAATTGATTATAACGAATGGGATTCAGAAAAAGATAAGGATATTTATAAAAATTATAACAGGGATAATTTAATGGAGGGTAAAAGAGAAAATAAAAAATTTCTTGAAAGGGAATTATTTGGTAGTGAAAATGATTCAATCTTAATAGGTATGGTATCAAGATTAACATATCAAAAGGGATTTGATCTTTTAATAGAGAGTTTCAGAGAGTTTTTTAAAAGGGATTTAAGATTCATTTTGCTTGCGCAGGGTGAGGAAAAATATGAAAGAATTATAAAAATTTATGAAGAAAAATATAAGGATAAGTTCAGGTTTATCCCGGAATTCAATATAAAAATTTCAAAAAAAATATATGCTGGCTCTGATTTATTTTTGATTCCTTCCCGTTTTGAGCCATGTGGACTTACCCAGATGATAGCAGCAAGATATGGAACCCCATCACTTGCATATAAAACAGGCGGAATAAAGGACACCATTTTAGATTTTGAAGAAGGTGGATATGGATTTTTGTTTGATGAATATAAAAAAGAAAAATTTATTGAAAAACTTGATAGAGCAATTGAGATTTATAAAGAAAAAAATAAGTGGAAAGAAATTTTAAGAAAATGTATGAGTATAGATTTCTCATGGAATAAAAGAGCAGAGGAATATATAAAACTTTACAGAAAAATTCATGAGGAATTTTAGAGATTTGAAAATACTCGCATTTGTTCTTGCTGGAGGAAGAGGGGAAAGATTATACCCTTTAACAAAATATAGAACCAAACCTGCTGTTCCCTTTGGTGGAAAATACAGGATAATAGACTTTGTATTATCCAATTTAACAAATTCAGGGATACTATCAATTTATGTTTTAACTCAATATAAGGCACAGAGTTTAACAGAACATATTGAACAGGGATGGCAACTTGGCTCTGCTTTAAGAGGTAGAAACTTTTTCATAACAATTGCACCTGCCCAGATGTGGACAGGTGAGCATTGGTATCTTGGAACAGCGGATGCAGTATATCAAAATCTTCATCTTTTATCAAACTTTGATCCTGATATTGTTTTGATTTTTGCCGCAGATCATGTTTATAAAATGGATGCATCTCAAATGCTTTTATTTCACCTGGAAAATGATGCGGATTTAACAATTTCAGGAACACCATTTGAAATTGAGAAAATTTCTCAATATGGAATTATATGCGCAGATGAAAAAGGGAAAGTCTGTGGTTTTTGGGAAAAACCAAAGACGCTATCTGAGGAAATTAGAGGTAAAAAATTGCTTGCTTCAATGGGAAATTATATATTTAAAAGGGAGTTTCTTGAAGAAACTCTTTTAGAGGACGCGAAAGATAAATCAAGTACCCATGATTTTGGAAAAGATATATTACCAAAAGTTTATAAATATTCAAAAGCATTTGTTTATGATTTTTCTGAAAACAAAATAAAAGGAGAAATAGCACCTTACTGGAAAGATGTTGGAACAATAAGAGAATATTATGGGGCACACAGGGATATATTAAAAGAGCCACCCCTTTTAAATTTACATAATCCAGAATGGCCAATAAGAACTATAAGTTACAGGGATCCACCTGCATACATCGCGAAAAATGTTTATATTGAAAACTCTTTAATAGCAGAAGGAACAAAAATATATGAAAATGCAAAAATAATTAATTCAATAATAAGCAGAAACTGTATAATTGAAGAAAAAGCAATAATTGAAGATTCAATACTTCATTATGGTGTTGTTGTGAAAAAGGGTGCGAAAGTAAAAAAATGTATAATTGATAAATTTGGGGTAGTAGAAGAATATGACAATATAAGGGAAAATTTAAAGGAAGATTATTTTATAGATGGAGAGATAATAATAATTCCTTCACCACCACCAAGGTTAAGGATACATAAAGGTTAGAGATAAAGACTTCTTCCTCCATCTAAATATATAACAGTGCCTGTAATGTAATTATTTTTATATATAAAAAAACAAGTTTCGGCAATATCCTCTGGCTTTCCTGCCCTTTTTAAAGGCACCTTTTTTAATACCTTTTCCTTTTCATAATTATCCAGGAAAATTACACCTGGTGCAACTGCACAAACTCTTATAGAAGGGGAGAGCTCCTTTGCTAAAATTTTTGTTAGAGTAATAAGGGATGCCTTTGAAAGACTGTAAATCAAATAATCCTTCCATAAAACTTTACCAGCAACATCAGAAATATTTATTATAACTCCTTCTTTCATATTTTCCGAGAAATATTTTGAAATGAATAAAGGTGCTTTTAAATTAACAGTTATTATATCATCAAAATCCTTTTCATTTAATTCTTTCAAATTCCCCTTATAAAAAAGGGCTGCATTATTTATAAGGCAATCACATCTTTCAAACTCTTTAAAGAATTTTTCTTTCCATTTTAAAATTGTTTTTAAATCCCTTAAATCACCTTTTAAAAGGAGACATTTTCTTCCTATATTTTCAACCTCCTTTTTTGTTTTAAATGCCTCTTTCTCAGATTTAAAGTATGTAAAACAAATATCAAATCCTTCCCTTGCAAACTTCAAAACTATCTCCCTCCCAATCCTTTTTGCTCCACCTGTTATAAAAAGGGTTTTCATCAAATAAACCTGTAAAAACTCTTCTCTTTCTTATCCTCAACAATTATACCAAGATTTTTCAGATCTTCTCTAATTTTATCAGAAAGACTAAAATTTTTTTCCTCCCTCAATCTCTGTCTGATTTCAATTATTATATTTAAAAGATCGTCAACAATCTTTGATTCAAATTTTTTTTCTTGATGAGAAAATCCAAGAACTTTTAAAATTAAAAGAACGAGGGACTTAATTTCAAGAAATCTTTCATCATTTTTTTCATAATAAATGTTTCCCATTTTTACGAGTTCAAAAATTAAAGAAAATACCTTTGGCGTATTAAGATCGTCATCCATGTAATCTTCAAATTTTTTTAAATATTCTTTTATTTCAGGATTTTTTATTTCAACCTTTTTTATCTCACCTTTGTTTATAAAATTTCTTATCCTTTCCCAGCCTGCCTTCGCATCCTCAAGAAGTTCCTGTGAATATTCTATCTTTGAGCGGTAATGGGCTTTTAATAAGAAAAATTTCAAAGCATCTGGCGAATAATCCCTGAGCACATCCAAAACCCTGAAAAAAAGACCTGTTGATTTGCTCATCTTTTCCCCTTTTAAATTAACTGGTGCATTATGGAACCAGTATTTTACAAACTCTTTCCCTGTTGCACCTTCACTTTGAGCAATTTCATTCTCATGATGGGGAAAAATTAGGTCCTCACCACCTCCATGGATATCAAATGTGTTTCCAAGGTATTTCATACTCATTGCAGAACACTCAATATGCCATCCAGGTCTTCCTTTTCCAAAGGGTGAATAAAAATAGGGTTCATTCTCCTTTTTTGCCTTCCATAATGAAAAATCAAGTGGATCCCTTTTTGTCGGGTCAGGCTCAACTCTTGCCCCTTCAATAAGTTGATCTATATTTTTCCCTGATAATTTACCATAACCATTAAATTTTGAAACATCATACCATACATTCCCACCTGATTCATATGCAAACCCTTTTTCTTTTAAAATTGAAATCAAATCTATTATCTCTTCAATATGCTGTGTTGCTCTTGGATAAAAACTTGCAGGCTTTATATTCATTACTCTTTCAACTTCAAAATATTCCTTTTCATACCTTTGAGCAATCTCCCTCCAGTCAACTTTTTCTTCCCACGATTTTTTAATTATCTTATCATCTATATCCGTAAAGTTTAAAATATATTTTACTTCAAAACCTTTATATTCAAGATACCTTCTCAAAATATCACCACATAAAAATGCCCTTAAATGTCCTACATGAGGTGAATCCTGAACAGTCATTCCGCAAAAATAAATGGAAACCTTATTCTCTTTGATTGGCTTAAATTCCTCTACTTTTTTAGTTAAAGTATTATAAATTTTCATAAAATTAATTATAAAGTTAATTTTATTTGACTTCAAAATTCATTATAAGTTAAAATGATTAAAATTAAAATAAGGGGGTTTTATGAATGTTTTTATTTTAATTTTTATCCTTTCAAGGATTTCTCTGGGTATTTCCCAAGATCCACCCATATGGGGAATGGATATAAGATTTGGTAAAGAAGAAGGATTAAATTTTAAATTTATCCCTTATGTTTATTATACGAAAACATATGTTGACTCTTGTAAATATATTTATGAAGGAAATTATCACTATAAAAGGGTTTATGAATTTAGTTTTTTAAGACCAAATCTTTTATACGGAATAGAAGGAAGAATGGAATATTTATCTGAAAATAAAAATGGTATTCAGCCCTATCTTGGTTTTGGAATAGTGTATTATGAAAAAAGGCGATGGCATACTAAATGTGAGATAGAAGATTCTGTTTTTACCTGTTTTCCCTATAGGACAAAGAACTATTATACAGGAATCGTGCCATTGATTGGATGTGAAATATATCCTGCACTTCTTTTCTCAAATGTTTTAAAAATAGAAAAAGAAAAATCAAAAATAATATCTTTTAACTTTGAGTTCAACATATATTACAAGTTTTTATCTTCTGAAGAAGAAGAAAATTTAGGGATTGGTTCAGGAGCAGGGATAAGGATTAATTTTTAAACTTTTTTTAAAATATTTTCTGCAATTTCTAAAAATATTTTTGTGGTTTCACTTTCTTTATATTTTAAAACAAATATTTCTCCTTCATCACCTGATATAAGAAGATCTTTATCAAAGGGAATTTTCCCAAGAATTTCTGAATTGAATTCTTTTGCAAGTTCTAAAATTTTTGAATTGCCAAAAATATAATGAATTTTAAGACAACTATCACATTTAAAATATGACATATTTTCTATAATTCCAAGAAATTTTATATTAACTTTGAAAAGCATATTTATTGCCCTTCTTACATCACTTACTGCAATATCCTGAGGGGTTGAAACTGCAATTCCCCCATTTAAATATGTAAGTTGAGATAAAGAGATTATAGGGTCACCTGTCCCGGGAGGTAAATCTATTATCAGATAATCAATCTCTCCCCATTTTGTATCAAATAAAAGTTGTCTTAATGCAGAATGGATTAAAGGACCTCTCCATATTATTGGAGAATCCTTTGAAGTTAAATAACCAAGAGAAATTATCTTAACACCATTTCTTTCAAATGGGATTATCTTATTATCTTCAAAAATTATTTTACCTTCTTTTCCACCCATTATTGAGATTGTTGGTCCATAGACATCTGCATCCAAAAGACCAATTTTCTTACCCTTTTTACTTAATGCAAACGCTAAATTTATTGAAACTGTTGATTTTCCAACCCCTCCTTTTCCACTTAAAATTATAATGATATTTTTAACACCTTCAATCTTCTTTCTTTGAGAAAAAGTTTCTTTCATAAATTTAATTATAATGTAAAAATAGTTTATAATTAAAATATGATTGAAGTGATTTTAAAAATAAATGAAAAGTTAAATACCCTAGTATGGGGTATGCCCACCATTATCCTTTTAATAGGGGTTGGAATAGGAATCTCAGTAGTTACAGGATTCTTACAGTTTACAAAATTCAAAAGAATAATGAAAGAAACATTTGGGAAAATCTTTTCAGCACCAAAAGGAAAAGAAGGTGATATAACACCATTTCAGGCATTAACTGTGGCAATGGGTGGAACTGTTGGTGTTGGTAACATTGCTGGTGTTGCAACTGCAATTGCGCTTGGTGGACCTGGTGCCCTTTTCTGGATGCTTTTATCCGGTGTTCTTGGAATGGCTACAAAATTTGGGGAAGTTGTTCTGTCAATAAATTATAGAGTAAGAGAGAAAGAAGGACCGATGGTTGGTGGACCAATGGTTTATATAGAAAAAGGTATGGGTAAAAAATTTAAATTTCTTGGAATAATATTTTCATTATTTGGAACAATTGCTGCATTCGGAATAGGTAATATGGTTCAAGCAAATTCTGTTGCTGAAGGTGCTTCTCACTTTGGAATTCCAAAATTTTTAACAGGAATGGTTTTAATAATAGCAGTGGGTCTTGTAACAATCGGGGGAATAAAAAGGATTGCACAGGTTGCAACATTTTTTGTTCCATTTATGTGCATAACATATATGATATGTGGAATTTTAGTAATACTTAAAAATTTCTATAATCTTCCAGAGGCAATAAAACTTATATTTGTTCATGCATTCAAACCAGTTGCACCTTTCAGCGGGTTTTTAGGTGCTTCTGTTGCTTCTGCTATAAAATACGGTATTGCAAGGGGTATTTTTTCAAATGAGGCAGGACTTGGAAGTGCACCCGTTGCCCATGCAACAGCAAAAATTGACCACCCTGTAAGACAGGGGTTCTGGGGCTGTTTTGAAGTATTTTTCGACACAATAGTAATATGTTTTTTAACAGGGCTTACAATAATAACGAGCGGGGTATGGATGAGTGGAGAAACAGGGGCAACACTTACATCAAAAGCATTTTCAACATTATTTGGATTTAATCTTGGAAACGCAATTGTAACAATATCAATGATATTAACTGCATATGATACAAATTTAGCATGGTGTTTTTATGGTGAAACCTATCTTTCTTACCTTGTTGGTTATAAACATATTGCAAGAATGATTTATAGAACAATATGGCTTCCTTTTATACTGCTTGGCTCACTTGGTAAACTTGAAGCAGTTTGGAGTATTTCAGATACATTGAATGGTCTTATGGCGATTCCAAATATAATTGCCTTACTTTATCTTTTACCTACTATAAGAAAACTTTATATTGATTTCTTTAAAAAATTTGATTAATCTTTAAAAATTTAATTATAATTAAAGACTATGAAAGAGTACAATTTCAATGAGACAGAGAGAAAATGGCAAAAATTCTGGGAAAGGGAAAAAATTTTAAAAGCAAAAGAATTCCCGAAAAAAAAATTTTATATTCTTGTAATGTTTCCATACCCATCAGGTGACCTTCATATGGGTCATTGCAGGAATTATGTAATAGGAGATGTTATTGCAAGAAAAAAGAAAATGGAAGGATATGATGTTCTTCATCCCTTTGGATGGGATGCCTTTGGATTACCTGCTGAAAATGCTGCAATTAAAAGAAATATACATCCAAAAGAATGGACTTTTAAGAATATAGAAGAGTCAAGAGAGGATATAAAAAAGATGGGGATTCTTTATGACTGGGATAGAGAGATATTTACATGCAAACCCGATTATTACAAATGGACACAATATCTCTTTTTATTACTTTATAAAAGAAATCTTGCTTATAGAAAAAAGGCATTTGTCAATTTCTGTCCTTCCTGTAAAACTGTTTTAGCAAACGAGCAAATTGTAAATGGAAGATGTGAAAGATGTAAAGATGAGATAATAAAAAAAGAACTTGAGCAATGGTTCTTTAAAATAACTGCGTATGCTGAGAGATTATTAAAGGATTTAGAAAAACTTGAAGGTAAATGGCCTGAAAGGGTTATTGAAATGCAAAAGAATTGGATAGGGAAGTCAGAAGGAGTTGAGATTGATTTTCCCTTTGAAGAAAATAAAGATATTAAATTGAAGGTTTTTACAACAAGAGCAGATACAATATACGGTGTTACATTTTTAACGATGAGTCCAGAAAATGAACTGGTTAAGGAAATAATAAAAAATTCAGAATATAAGGATGAAGTTTTAAGGTATGTAGAAAGATCGTTAAAGATATCCGAAATAGAAAGAGCGGGTATATTGAGGGAAAAAACAGGTGTATTCACTGGTAAATATGCATTACATCCTTTTACAGGTGAAAGATTACCAATATTTGTTGGTGATTATGTCCTTCCCCATTATGGGACAGGTATTGTTATGGGTGTTCCAGGACATGATCAAAGGGATTTTGAATTTGCAAAGAAGATGAAATTAAAAATAAAGATTGTTATAAAACCGTTTGATTCTGAAATCCCTGAAGAAATTGAGAAAGCCTATGAAGAATACGGAATAATGATAAATTCAGGTGAATTCACAGGGCTTGATTCAAAAAAAGGGATTGAAAAAGTATGTGAAAGATTAGAGAAAATTGGATCAGGAAGAAAATCAGTGAGTTATAGATTGAGAGATTGGCTCATATCAAGGCAGAGATACTGGGGGGCCCCTATCCCGATAATCCATTGTGAAAATTGTGGTATAGTTCCTGTTGATGAAGAAGACCTTCCTGTTTTACTTCCGGAAAAAGTTGATTATATTCCAAAAGGAAGATCACCACTTGAAACGAATGAAGAATTTATAAGTGTAATCTGTCCAAAATGTAAAAGTAGGGCAAGAAGGGATCCTGATACAATGGATACATTTGTTGATTCATCCTGGTATTATTTAAGATATATTGATCCAGAAAATGATAAGGAGATTTTTGATAAAGAAAAAGCAAAAAAATGGCTACCGGTAGATGAATATATAGGAGGGGCGGAACATGCAACAGGACACCTTTTATATTCAAGATTTATAGCAAAGGTTTTGTATGATGAGGGATTAATACCATTTGATGAACCTTTCAGAAAACTTTTTACACAGGGAATGATTTTAAGAAGAACCCCACAGGGAAACGTTGAGATGATGTCAAAAAGAGCAGGGAATGCAGTCACAATAAGAGAATTCACAAAAGATTGGGGGGCAGATATTGCAAGGATAAACATACTTTTTGCAGGTCCACCAGAAAGAGATTTTGAATGGACAGATGAGGGAGTTCAAGGAGCAAAAAGATTCTTAATAAGGGTATGGAAATTATTTAATGAGAATGAAGAGATATTTAAAAAAGCAGATTTGGAGATAGATAAAGAAAAACTTTCCCCTCTTGAAAAAGAACTTTATAAATTAACCCATATTTATTTTAAAAGGGTTTCAGAGGATATTGAAAATTATAAGTTCAATACAGCAATTGCTGCTTTAATGGAATGGATGAACCATTTGTATTCATTTCCCCTTAAACTCTCTGAAATATTCGGTTATTCCCTAATTTTTTTCTGTATTGCAATCTCACCTTTTGCTCCACATATGGCAGAAGAGATATGGAGTAAAAAAGAAAGGGGTAGCATATTAAAAGAGAAATGGCCTTCCTGGGATGAAAAAGTTGTAGAAGAGGAGGAAGTTGTTGTTGTGGTTCAAATAAATGGTAAAGTAAGGGGGAAAATAAAAGTTAAAAAAGGGAAAAACGAAGAGGAGATTAAAGAGATTGCCTTTTCTTTACCAAATGTAAGAAGGTATATTGAGAATAAAGAAATAATTAAAGTTCATTATGTCCCTAATAAAATTTTAAGTATAGTTATAAAATAATTGCAGAATATAGATTTAAATACTCCTATAAGATTTATAAAAGGGGTAGGTCCTAAAAAGGCAAGAGTTTTTGAAAAAATAGGAATTAAAAAAGTAGAAGACCTTTTGTATTTCAAGCCAAAAAAATATGTTGATAGAAGAATAATTAAAAAAATAAGGGATTTAAAACCAAAAGAAGAAGAGACTATCTATGGTAAAGTTTATACAAAAGGTGTAAGAAAAATTTCTCCTGATAAAGAACTTTTCATGGTAATAGTAAAGGATGATACTGGATGGATTGAACTTGTTTTTGTAAATACCCCATATTTTGTTAAATCTTTTAAAATCGGGGATGAAGTGATCGCCTGTGGCAGGGTTTCAGAATTTAAAGGGATAAAACAGATCTTTCATCCAGAATTTGAGATACTTGATAAAAAAAGAGCGGATTTGATTCACACAGGTAAAATAGTTCCTATTTATCCACAGATTTCTCTAAAAAGTGCAAAAAGTAAACTTATCTTAAGACCAAAATTTATAAGAAATTTAATATACGATATTCTTGAAGAAGTAAAGGAAAAAATACCAGAAAAACTTCCTGAATATGTGATAAAACATCATACGCTTTTACCAAGAAAAAAAGCAATATACTATATGCATTTCCCGCCAAATTTTGAAATTATAGAAGCGAGCCAGAGAACCCTTATATTTGAAGAATTCTTTTATTATTTTATCCATTTACTTTTGTATAAATACCAGAAATTAAAAGCACCAAAACTTTTAGTAAAACACAATTTAACAAAAAAGTTTTTAAATTCACTTGAATTTGAACTGACAGGTGATCAAAAAAAGGTGATAAGGGAAATTGAGGTTGATATGGCAAAGGAAATCCCTATGAGAAGACTTTTGCAGGGGGAAGTTGGTAGTGGGAAAACAATCATCGCTCTTTATGCCTCTTTAATTGCAATTGAAAATAATTTTCAGGTTGCATTTATGGCACCAACAGAAATACTTGCTGAACAGCATTTTATTGTCACAAAAAAATTCTTTGAGAATCTAAACATTAGATTTGAAATGTTAAAAGGAAAAATGAAAGAAAAAGATAAGAAGAAAATTCTTATGGATTTAATGGAAGGGAAAATTGACCTTTTAATAGGCACGCATTCTTTAATTGAAGAGAATGTAAAGTTCAAAAATCTCGGTTTTGTTGTAATAGACGAACAGCATAAATTTGGGGTCTCACAAAGGGCAAAACTTGTTAAAAAGGGTGAATTCCCGCATCTTCTAATAATGACAGCAACACCAATTCCAAGGACTCTTACCCTTGCTTTATATGCTGATCTTGAAATAAGCACTTTAAAAGAATTGCCAAAAGGAAGAGGAAATATAAAAACAGGTATGGTTAAAAAATCAAAGAGAAAAGAATTTTATGCAAAACTATTTGAGAAGATATTAAAAGAGAAAGAAAAAGCATACATTGTTTCACCTATAATTGAAAAATCTGAAAAACTTGAGATAAAAGCATGTGAGGAAATATTTTCAGAATTAAAAAGTTTTGCACAGGAGGAAATAAAAATCGGGATACTCCATTCAAGAATTCCTCCGGAAAAAAGAATTGATACGATGGAAAAGTTTAGAAAGGGAGAAATAAATGTTCTTGTTGCAACACAGATGGTTGAAGTTGGAATAGATATCAAAGATGCAACAATAATGGTGATAGAAGGGGCAGAAAGGTTTGGACTTTCCCAATTACACCAATTAAGGGGAAGGATAGGAAGAGGTGAAAAACCTTCTTACTGCATATTAATTGTTTCTGATGAATTAGAAGGTGAAGCAAAAGAAAGAATTTCGGCATTCCTTAAGACAAATGATGGATTTATTTTATCTGAACTTGATTTAAGAATAAGGGGACCAGGAGATCTTATGGGGACAAGACAGCATGGATATTTGAATTTCAGAATGGGAGATATAATTAAAAATAAGGATATACTTTTAAAGGCAAAAAGACAGGCAGAAGCAATCTTAGAAAGAGACCCGGAATTAAAATTGCCAGAAAACAAGATAATTTCTTTAAACATTTATGAAGAAGATAGAATATTTTTATCAGAAATAGGTTAAAAATGAACTGGCATTTTGAAAATGGAATATTTAAAATTTCTTTTGAAAATATAAAGATTTTCATAACAACGAAGGTGTGGAATAATGAATATCCATTAAATTATAAAATTTATTCATTAAAGCAAATACACAGTGATAAAATAATAGAAGTAAAAAGGGATAGTATTTTTGAAGAAAAAGGGGACGGTCTTTTTACATATGAAAATGATATCATTCTGGAAGTAAAAACTGCTGATTGTTTCCCGGTTTTTATGTTTAATGAAAATATGATAATGGTTTTGCATGCAGGATGGCAAGGAGTTAAAAATGGGATAATTGAAAAGGGAATTAAAATTTTTAAAGAAAGGGAAGGAATTAAAAATTTAAAGATTGTTTTAGGAGCAGGAATTAAAAAATGTTGTTATGAAGTGAAAGAAGATATGATAAAATATTTTGAAGGTTTTTTAGAAAAAAGGGATAAAAAGATTTATTTTGACCTTGAAAGATTTATAATTGAAAAATTTTTAAAAGAGGAAATCCAATTAGAAAGAATATCTACTTTCCCTTATTGCACCTTTTGTAAAAATGATATATTTTATTCAAATAGAAGAAAAGATAAAAAAAGAAATAAAGGATGGATAATAAAATTATCTAATTAATCCACTCTTTTAATTATCTTTTTTACCTATTCAAAATTTAAAACTTTTATAACTTCTTTTTGTTTCCCCATTCTAACTTCAAGAAAATATATATTTTTATTTTTCATTTCATTCAGTTTTATTTCAATTCTTTGCATTCCTTTAAGTGTTCCATAGTCCCTTTTTTCTATAAGTGAACCATTTATGTTATAGAAATTAAGCTCTATTTCACAGG
>CBFGJO010000025.1:0-19515 GCA_965649125.1 Caldifarciminota bacterium
TTCCTTATTTTTCCTTTATAATTTATTTATGAAAATAATAAATGTCCCAAAGGTTTTAAGGGAAAAATTGGGTGATGATTTTTTACACACCCGAGGTGTTAAAATTCACCAGTTAAAAATTTAATTTAATAATCAAAACTGAAAGAAAACTTAAAAAAGAATAAACCAGAAAACCCCTTGCAAAACCTGTTTTATCATATAAATCAACAAAATAACCAAGTATAGGTGGGACAATAAAACCACCAAAGGCACCGAAACCACCTATCCATCCGGCTGCACCACCAACTGCCTCTTTTATATACTTTGGAACAAGTTTAAAAATTGCCGCATTTGCAACACCCATCCCTATACCCATTAAAATTATACCAGAAAAACAGAGGGAAAATTTAAAGGAAAAGGAAAGAATAAGAGAACCGATTAAAATAATAATAAAGCTTAAAATGGATACCTTTTCTCCACCAACTTTATCTGAAATTGCTCCGCCAAGAACACGGGAAAGAGAGGCAAGGATAGAAAAGAATAAAGCAGTGTAAAGGCCTGATATTTTTATGTCAAGACCGTGAAAAATAGAAAAATAGGAAGGAAACCAGGTGGTTAAGGCAAGAAAACCACCAAAGGAAGTAAAGTAAAGGGAAAAGAGTACCCAGGTTTTAATATTTTTAGCAGAAATAATAAGAGCCTCTTTAAATTTAACTGATGGAAAAATTTCCTGTCCGAGGGAAAATGCAATTTTCTTAGACTCTTCATCGGATAAACCTTTTGACTTTAATTGAAAATAATAGGAATCACATGAAATTAATGCATAAAAAATAGTTCCTAAAATTAAAAATATAAACCATAAAAGATAGGCTTTTGGTAAACCTAAATTGGAAAGAGCAAAAGGCAAAAGCAGGGTAAATATTCCTGGTGCTGTATTCCCAAGTCCTCCATAAATACCAAGAACATAGCCCTGTTTCTTTTGGGGAAACCAGTAGGAAACCTGTGAAATTCCAACTGAGAAGGTTGCCACACCGCACCCACATAAGGCACCGAAAAAAAGAATAAAGGGATAATGAGACATGTTTAATTTATCAGGAAAATAATTAAACAAAATAAAAATAAGACCACCCATTCCGATAATTGAAAGTAGAAAAAGAATCAAAAAGGCTCTCTTTCCACCAAATCTATCCGCCATGGCACCAAAGGGAATTCTTAAAATAGAACCTGTAAGTTGAGGAATTGAAACAAGTAAACCAAGAGAAATTCCGGAAAGTCCAAGTATTTCTTTAAAATTCTTTGCCGCAGGACCGTATAAACTAACTGCCGCAAAACCTACAAAAAAACCAAGAGTTGCTCCTATGAGACCAAGATTTGGACTCCCCTTTAAACCTTCTTTTTTAATAAGTTCTGCACTTTTCATTTTACCTCCTCCTGTTCCAGATAACAACCTGATAGGGTCTTACAATATACCTGATAGGAAAGGTGAAAATATGAATAAGTCTTGTAAAGGGGAAAATAAATATTAAAAGAAAAGCATTGAAAAAGTGGAGTTTAACTAAAAAGGGGAAATTTTTAATATAA
The DNA here is from genome assembly GCA_965649125.1 of Caldifarciminota bacterium. Taxonomy (GTDB): domain Bacteria; phylum Hydrothermota; class Hydrothermia; order Hydrothermales; family Hydrothermaceae; genus JBDRZD01. The sequence continues at coordinate 1,561 of CBFGJO010000025.1, forward strand.
CTTATATCAGGTTTGAATTTTATAAGTGACCATAAATAGGGAACAGCTGTATCAAGTGACCATAAAGCTCCCCATCTTTTAAAAATCGCAATATAAAGACCTGTTAAAACCTGTATTAAAAGGAGAAATAAAAGTAAATAATCAAAAAAAGTTGAACTTAAAATTATTTTAAGGTCAGTAATCCGCCGGGAAAGAAGGAATGATAAACCAAGGAGTGTAAAAAAGGCAATCCCCATTCCCGAGATTTCAAATAAATATAAATTTGAAGTTTTGCTTAGAAAATTCCTTATTAAATCAGGAAAAAGAAAACCTAAAATATGAAAAAAAAGTATAACAATTATTCCGTAATGCCAACCTATAGAACCATAAAAAAGTTTTTTACTTTCAAGAAACTGTGATGAAAAACTGGAAAAGGAAAACCTGTCAGAAAAATATCTATAAAGGGAAAATATTATTGCTACCAAAAGGGAAATATAAGGGAAAATGGCAAAAAATATTAAATCATTCATTTTTAATAAGGGAAATATTAGAGGGTTTGAACCTCTTTAAAAAACTTAAAAGAGAATCTATCAAAAAGAAATAAGGGTTTTCCCTTTGAAGCAAAGACCTCATTTTAATCAGAGAGGGAAGCAAACCTTCTTCAAGAATAACCTTCACCTCTTCACTTTCAAAACCTTTAAAATTTATAAAATCAATAACAGAAGAGATATGGTCGGGTAAATCTTTTTCATCGTAAGAAAAGTTATTTTTTTTATAAATATTTTTCAATTTAAAAAGAAATTCCCCCTTTTTGTAGGAATCCTCAAACAAGTGATAACCTATATAGGGTGGTATTGAGGGTATTAAATCAAATGTTCTCGTATATATTTCCCTTAAAGAGTAAAGGTCAAGATTTTTTATTATTTCAAAAAAAATTTTGATGGAACTATCTTCTTTTAAAAATTCTAAGAGTTCAAAGGCATATTCCTTATAGTCTTCTTCTGGATATTTAAAAAGTATAGAGAATAAATAAAGAATTTTTTTTACCATTTCCTTTCAGGTTTTCTTCTGTAACCAAAACCTGTTTCACTTTTAAATTTATATACATCATCAACCATTCCTTCCCTTCCTGAAGGTGGAATTAAAAATCTTTTTTCAATACTTGCTATTGAAGTTAATTCAAAGATTTCCTCAATTTCCCTTTCACTTAAATTTGCTTCCTTCAGGAATTTATCCTTTTCATCTTCCTTTATATCTCCAACTTCTTTCCATCTTTTAAAAATTCTCACTTCAATCAATCTCTTATAAACTTCTTTTATTAAATCCTCATCACCCGCAGAAAAAAGAGAGGCAAGGTATTTAAGAGGAACTCTGAAACTTTCAGGCTCAGAAAAGAAACTTTCAAATATCCTCAGTTTCCCATTTTCCTTTTTTGCTATAACAGGTAAAAGAGGAGGAACATAAAAAAGCATAGGTAAGGTTCTGAATTCAGGGTGAAGGGGAAGAGCAATTTTAAATTTTTTCACAAATTTATAAACAGGTGAGTTCTGTGCATACTCAATAATTTCCTCTTTATACCCCTTTTCTTTCAGATTTTCAATTACCTTCTTATCAAAGGGATCAAGAATTAAATCAAGATGAGATTTTACAATTTCTCTTTCCTCGCTTTTTATAGCACTTTCTATTTTAAGAGCATCATATAACAGAATCCCCATATACCTTATCCTTCCCACACAGGAATGAAAACACATTGGTGCCTCTCCTATTTCCACTCTTGGATAACAGAGAATACACTTTTCAGATTTTCCTGTATCATAGTTGTAATAAACCTTTTTATAAGGACAACCTGAAATACACATTCTCCACCCCCTGCATTTATCCTGACTTATAAGAACAATACCATCCTCACCCCTTTTATAGATTGCTCCTGAAGGGCAAACTGCAACACAGGTAGGATTTAAACAGTGATTGCATATCCTTGGTAGATAAAAGTGGAAAATGTTTTCCATTTCAAAAATAATATTTTTTTCTTCCTCTGTTAAATTCTTTAAATTAGGGTCATTTTTTGCATAAAAGGGGCTACCTGAAAGGTCATCATCCCAGTTAGGTCCTGACTCAATATCAATGGGTTTTCCTGTTATAAGTGAAATAGGTCTTGCACTTGGCTGGTCATCCATAGGTGGTGAATCAAAAAGGTCGCTGTATCTATATGTCCAGGGTTCATAATAATCATCAATTGTTGGTAAAAAGGGATTAAAGAATAGGTTTAAAAGTCCCCCAATTTTACCCTGTAATTTTGGTTTTAAAGTATTACCCCTTTTTTCCCATCCTCCTTTATATTTTTCCTGGTCCTCCCATAGTACAGGATATCCTGTTCCGGGCTTTGTTTCCACATTATTCCACCACATATATTCAGTACCTTTTCTATCTGTCCATACATTCTTACAACTGATACTGCATGTATGACAACCTATACATTTATCAAGATGAAAAACCATACTTATTTGAATCCTTACATCCATTTTAATACCTCCTTTTTACCATTTTGGTTTTCCTTCAAGTTTTCTAACAAAAACATAGGTATCCCTGTTTACTCCTGTGGGTCCCCAGTAATTAAAGCCATAAGTAAATTGACCGTACCCCCCCATCATTAATAGAGGTTTTAGCCTTGTTCTTGTTAAACTGTTATGTCCTCCTGCTCTTCTATTCATTCTAACAGGAGCCTTTGGAACAGAAATTGTTCTTTCAGGGGAATGGTAAAGGATACATACTCCTTCTGGAATTCTTGCACTTACAACTGCCCTTGTAACAATAACCCCATTATCATTATAGACTTCTACCCAGTCATTATCCTTTATACCAATTTTTTCAGCATCCTTCTCACTAATCCATAGAGGCTCACACCCCCTTGAAAGGGTGAGCATTCTCAGGTTATCAAAATAAGTGGAATGAATGTGCCATTTTCCATGAGGAGTTAAATAATTCAAAAGAATTGCACCGTCACCTATGCTCCTTCTCACTTCTCCGAGAGTTTTGATATCAGGTCTTATTTTAAAGGTAGGTAAATTCTCGCCAAAAAGAATATAACCTAAATGGTCAAGATAAAAGTGCTGTCTACCTGTAAGTGTTCTGAAGGGAACAAGTCTTTCTATATTTACGCAGAAGGGAGCATAGGCTCTTCCATTTCTTGTTATTCCTGACCAGCAAGGTGAGGTAAAGACCCTTTTTGGAGATGAAACAAGGTCATCAAAAGTATAATAAATATCCTTCTCACCTTCAACAAGGTCTTTAAGGGGGAGACCAATTTTTTCCTCTTCCAATTCAAAAACTTTATAAGAAACCTTTCCATTTGTTTCAGGTGCAAGGTATAAAAGAACATTTGCTGCATCCTTTTCTTTCCTAAGAGAGGGATACTTTTCACCGTCCCATTCCTCATAAGGGAATTTTTTTAATAGATCATTATAAAACTCCTCAGCCTTCCAGGTTACCCCATGGGCACCAATACCAATTTTTTTAACAAGTGGACCAAGGGATATGAATCTCTTATATAAATTTTTATAATCCCTTTCAACAAAAATAAACTTTGGCATTGTTTTACCCGGAATTGCCTCACATTCACCCTTCATAAAATCTTTTATTTCTCTCTGAGCAAGTTCATCAGGAGTATCATGCATTAAGGGAATAGAAACTATATCTAAAACTTTATCAGGAAAGTATTTTTCAGCCATTTCTGAGAATTTTTTTGCTATTTCCTTAAAAATTTCCCAGTCTGTTTTTGATTCAAAACAGGGCGGAACCACCTCCTGAAGCGGATGAATAAAAGAATGTAAATCAGTGGCATTCAAATCATCTTTTTCATACCAGGTAGCAGTCGGCAAAACAATATCAGAATATAAAGCAGAGGTATCCATCCTGAAATTTATATCAATAATTAAATCAAATTTACCTTCAGGTGCTTTATCACGAAACACAACTTCCTTAACAAAATCCTTTGCAACCTCTTCAGCAATTGTATTATGATGGGTTCCAAGGTAATGCTTCAAAAAGTACTCATGCCCCTTTGCAGAGGACATTAAAGCATTTCCACGCCATATAAAAAAGATTCTTGGCCAGTTTTCCTCAGCATCAGGGTCAGAAACTGAAAATTTTAACTCTCCCTCCTTAATCTTTTTAACAATATAATTTATTATATCTTTATCATCCTTTAAACCTTTTCCTTTTGCCTCTTTAACAATTTCAAGGGGATTTTTATTAAATTGAGGATAAAAGGGAAGCCACCCCATCCTTACTGCCTTTGCCTCAATATCAACAGTATGACCCTTTGAAATTTCAGATTCTTCATAAACAGGTGAATATTCGTTGAACTCTCCCTCATATCTCCACTGGTCTGAATGAACATAATGAAAAGAAGGAGTGTTCATTAAACGGGGTGGTCTTATCCAGTCAAGGGCAAAGGCAATTGCTGACCAGGAAGCAATCGGTCTTATTTTTTCCTGACCAACATAATGGTTTAATCCACCTCCATTTTTCCCCACACAACCTGTTAAAATTAATGTAACAATTCCCGCCCGGTAAATTAAATTATTGTGATAATGATGGTTTATTCCAGCCCCTATTATAATAGAACACTTTCCACCTGTTTTTTGTGCTGTTATAGCCCATTCCCTTGCAAATTTAATTACTGTTTCAGATTTTATTCCGGTAAACTTTTCCTGCCAGGAAGGAGTATAAGGTAAATCATCTTCATAACTTAGAGGATAATCACCCTTTAAACTTCTCTTAACACCAAATTGAGCCATTAAAAGGTCAAATACAGTTGTAACAGGGATTTTCCCATCAATTGTATCAATAAATTTAACCGGGACTTCCCTTTTTAAAATTCTTCCAGAAGAAAAATCAGGAAATTCAACAGGTAAAACACCATCCCCTGAATCAATAAATGATAAAACAGGCTCAATATCTTCACCTGTTTTTCCATCTTTCATCCTTAGATTCCATTTACCCTTTTCCTTTTGCCATCTGAATCCAATTGAACCCATTGGCATTTTAACAGTTTTTTTATTTTCATCAAATACAAGGAATTTAAAGGAAGAATTTTCTTCCTCCTTATATTCCTCTATCTGGGAAGCAGTTAAAAATCTACCTGCCTTAAAAACTTCTCCTTTTTTCTCAAGGACAACAAGAAAAGGGGCATCGGAATATTTTTTAATGTAATTTTCAAACTCCTCTATCTTATTTTCATAATAAAATTCCTTTAATATCACATGATTAACAGCCATAAAGAAGGCTCCATCCTGACCTGTATTTATAGGTATCCACCAGTCAGCATATTTTGAAACCTGAGAGAAATCAGGAGAAAAAACAACAAGTTTTGAACCATTGTGCCTTGCCTCTGCCACAAAATGAACATCTGGGGTTCTTGTCATATTCAAATTAGAACCCATAACACAAATAAACTTGGAATTGAACCAATCAGCACTTTCAGCCACATCTGTCTGCTCTCCCCATATTTCAGGCGAAGCAGGCGGTAAATCAGAGTACCAGTCATAAAAAGAAAGACATACACCACCAAGGAGCTGTAAAAATCTTGTCCCAGCAGAATATGAAAGCATACTCATAGCAGGAATAGGGGAAAAACCTATTATTCTATCAGGACCCCATTTTTTAATGGTATGGATAAGTGAAGCGACTATTATTTCTAAAACCTCATCCCATTTTATTCTTATAAATCCTCCCTTTCCCCTTGCTCTCTGGTAAATTTTTCTTTTTTCCTCATTTTCCACAATACTTGAAAAGGCTAAAACAGGGTCCTTTTTTTCCTCAAGGGATTTTTTCCATAAATCATAAAGAACCCTTCTTATATAGGGATATTTTACCCTTATAGGTGAATAAATATACCAGGAAAAGGAAATTCCCCTCTGACATCCCCTTGGTTCATAAGGGGGGAGTTCTTCTTTAAGTCCATAATAATCAGTTGCCTGAAGTTCCCATACAATAATCCCGTCCTTAACATAAACCATCCAGGAACACCCACCGGTACAATTCACTCCATGGGTGCTCCTTACTACCTTATCATACTGCCATCTATTTCTATAAAATTCTTCCCATTTTCTTAAACTGGGTGAGAAAATATCCTTAATCCATCCCATTTTATTTACCTCCTTTTAAAATATTTTTTCTTACACCCTTACTTCTATTTCTAAAAATTAAAAGGGGAATTAAAAAAATAAAAAATGCTAAGGTTAATGCAAAAGTTAAGGGATTTTTTTCTTCATTTTTAGTTTCCAATTTAGAAAGAAAATAGATAAGTGCCTCAATTTCCTCATCAAGAAGTGGCTTATTCTTATAAACAGGAATCATTGTAGGAAAGGGAATATCCTTTAAAGCAAGTTCAAGCCCCTCTGCTCCATAATTTTCATAACTAAAACTCAAATCAGGACCTACTTTACCACCACCAAAGGTAAAAATACCTTTTACAGTGTGACAGGAAATACAGGGTAAGCCCTTATTCTTATAAATTATTTCACCTTTAAAAAGCATTTTACCCCTTTCATACTTTTCTTTATTAAAGGGAATTTCTTCTTTGGTTATCTTTATTTCTTTTTTTTCTTCAACCTTTATTTCCTTTTTGGAAGAAAAATTTAAATATTCCAAAATAGAAAGTATTTCTTCTTCCTCTAAATTCTGGTCAGGCATCTTAATGCCATATACCTTTAAAAGGGAATCAGCTAATTTATCCTTTCCAAAAAAAAGAGAAGGTTTATTTATAAATTTTTTAAGCCATTCAATATTCCTTATTTCTGTGATTCCCATAAGGTCAGGACCTACCCTTTTCCCTTCACCGATTGTATGACAGGCTGAACATTTTTTAACAAAAATTTCTTTACCTTTTTCATAACTTCCAATTGTTATTAGAAATACAAAAATTAAATTCTCCATATTTTACCTCCATTTAGTTAGAATTCCTAATTATAAGAAAAAAAATATAAAATGTCAAGATTTATTCAAAAAGTTTTATTTTTTCTTTAAGACTATTTTTCAATCTTCTTTTATAAAACCTTGGGCAAAAGATGAACCCTTACTTTTTCTCCCTTTTTAATTAAAGTTTTATTCTTAGGGGCAAAAATTAAACAATCACCCTTTGCAAGGGATGAAAGCATATGGGATTCCTGATACTTAAGTGGTAAAACTTTATCACCATAAATCTTCCCCTTCAAAAAATATGCCCTATCATTCTTCTTCCTAATATCTTTTAATAAAGTTAATTTTTTCTCAGGGAGAAAAATATCCTTAAAACCTGACATTCTTCTTACAGCAGGATAAATATATTCATAAAAACAAAATAAAACTGCAAAAGGATTACCCGGCAATCCAAAAATTAAACTTTTCCCTTTTTTTCCGAAAAATAAAGGCTTCCCGGGCTTCTGAGCTACCTTATAAAAAACCCTCTCAACACCTTCACTTTTAAATAACTCCCTGACAAGGTCATAATCACCAACTGATATTCCACCTGAAAAAAGTATAAGATCATAAGATAAAAAACCTTCATAAAAATTATTCCTTATCTCATCAAAATTGTCACCTGAATACCTTATCTCAATATCAGAAATATTTAATGACCTTAAAGATGAATAAAGGGAAAAAGAATTGGAATCATATATTTTTCCTGGCAGAAGTTTTTCACCGGGTTTTATTAGCTCACTACCTGTAACTACTATAAAAACCTTAGGCCTCCTTATAACCTTCACTTTTTCTATACCAAGCATGGAAAGAAAACCAATAGAATTAGGATTTAAAACCTCTCCTTTTTTAAGAACCAGTTTTCCCCTTTTTACCTCCTCACCTTTATTCCTTATATTTTCTCCTTTTTTAAGACCCTTTTTTACAATTATATAATCACCTTCCCTTTCAACAAACTCCTGCATCACAACTGAGGTTGTATTTTCCGGTAGAGGAGAACCTGTAAAAACACGAAATGCTTCCCCTTCTTTAAGTTTTATTCCCTTATAATCACCTGCCTTTATTTCTCCAATCACTCTGAATCTATCACCCTTTTTAAACTTCTTATAACATAAAGCATATCCATCCATTGCCGAATTTGTAAAAACCGGTAAATCAATTGGAGAATGTATATCACGAGCCAGAACATAAAAGAGTGACTCTTTAACGGGAACTTCTATTTCTTCTAAGGTATATAGGGAATTTAAAAGGAGTTTTCTTGCTTTAAAGAAACTTATAAGATGCTTTCCCATAGTATTTTCACTCCAAAGGATAAAATTATAAGGTTTAAAATTTTTTTAACATAAATTGGTTTTAATTTATAAGAACCTAAAAAAGAACCTAAAATTGAGCCTGTAATAACAAAAAAAGTAAGGGGCAAAATTAAACTGAAATCAACATTACCCCTTATAAAGTGAAAAATAAAACCAAAAAAGGAATTAATCAAAACAAAAATGGAAAGTATCCCGGGTATTTCTTTTTCTGGGGTCCCGGAAAAAATTAAAACAGAGGAAACTAAAATTCCACCACCTATCCCTAAAAGACCTGCTATTATTCCAGCAACAAACCCAAAAAATGGGACAATTGAAATTTTTATTCTGAACTTTAATTTCTTTATAGAATTCTCAAAAATTGAAATTACTGATAATAAAATCAGGACAAAACCAAGAATTCTCATAAATAATTCCCTTTCAACTTTTATTTTTGTGCCTATGTAAACACCTGAAAGGGAAAGTAAATAAAGTAAAGTTAAAAATTTAAAGCGGTTTTTAAAGTCAATATGAACCCTGTAATTTGAAAAGGCTATAAAAGAAGTGAGAACATTTAAAAAAAGGGAAGTTGAAGGCAAAAATTTATGGGGAACACCAGAAAAACTCATAAGAGCAACATAGGCAGAACCTCCACCAAGACCAACTGAGGAGTATATTAAAGCAAAAAGAAAAAAAAGAAAATAAACAAAGGGGCTGAAAAAATTCATTTTTCGTGTCCCCTTCCTTCCATCATTTTATAAATATGAAAAACATAAGGGAAAATTGCCCTCATTGATTCATAGGAACCCTTTGATGAACCCGGTAAAGTGATAATCAAGGTTTTACCACTAACACCTGATATTCCCCTTGATAGCATTGAATAAGGTGTTCTTTCATAACCATAAACCCTTGAAGCCTCCATTATTGCTGGAATTTCCTTTTCTATTAAAGGTCTTATAGCCTCAGGTGTTACATCCCTTGGTGAAAGACCTGTTCCACCAGTTGTGATAACAAGATTAAACTCCTCATCAATCCAATTTTTAACCTCCCTTTCTATCATCTCCTTTTCATCTGGAACAATTTTATATTCAATATTTTCTACACCACACTCCTTTAAAATCTTAACAATAATTTTGCCTGATTTATCCTCCTTTTTACCAGCATAAACAGAATCGGATACAACAAGGACACCTGCTTTAAAAGGAGTAGGAAGTTCTTCTATAAAATCTGATTTACCTCCTTTTTTCTCAACCAGTTTTATCTCCTTAATTTCTATATTTTTACTATAAGGCTTTAACATATCATAAATATTTAATGCAGCACAGGAAACAGAAAAAAGTGCCTCCATTTCACAACCTGTTCTTGAAATTGTTTTAACAGTAACTTCAATTATCATATTTTTTCCATCAATCTTATGTTCAAAAAAGACCCATTCAATAGGTATATTGTGACAGAAGGGGAAAATTTCAGAAGTCTTTTTTGCTGATTGACATGCAACAGCCCTTGAAATTTCAAAAATATCCCCCTTTTCAATTTCCCTTCTCTCAATTTTCTTAATTAAATCTTCATCCACCTCTATCACTGCCCTTGCCTTTGAGACTCTTAAAGTTTTAATTTTATCAGTTATATCAAACATATTTTTCCTCCTTCCACCTGTATTTATTATTACTTAAAATCTCCTTTTTCCATATTGGAACCTTACTTTTTATTTCATCAATAACAAACTGAATTGCCAAAAAACCTTCCTTCCTGTGAGAAGATAAAACAATAACTAAAAAGGCAACCTCCCCAGGTTTAACCCTCCCTATTCTATGTTTTACAATTATTTCCTTTACATCAAATTTTTTCATAGCATCTTCTACTATTTCTTCTATCTTTTTCTCAGCCATCTTTTTATAACTTTCATAAAAAATTTCCTTAACAAAAACTTTTTTATCAATAAAATCCTTTCTCACAAGACCTTTAAAAATTATAAGAGAACCCGTATTTTTATCACTATTTTTTTTAACAGTTTCTTTAATTAATTTATCTGATATTTTTTTATAAGTTAAATACCTCATCCGCCTGATATTGGTGGTAAAAAAGCAATCTCATCTTCTTCCTTCAAATCCGTGTCTCCATCACAGATTTTTTGATTCACAGCAATAAAAAAAATTTCCCTTTCAATTTCTGGAAATTTTTTATAAAGAAAACTTTTTAGTTCAGATAGGTCTTTTATACCTTTTATCTCCATTTCACTTTTTTTTGTTATTTCCTTTAATTTTCCAAAAAATAAAACCTTCATTTTAACCTCCAATTTTTCTCATAACAAAAAAACTCTCTACATTTTCACCTTTATCAAAAAAGGTTTTCTTAAGGGCTACAAAACCTTCTGGTTTTAATTTTACAGTTTTTAAAATAAAATCAAAAAGCTTTTTTTCCCTTATCCTTGGTCTCAGAAATTCTTTCAAATCATAACCTGTTTTATCAAATAAACATAAAACTATCTTACCATCAGAAGTTATTCTAAGTCTTGAACAGAAATCACAGAAAGGCTCTGTTATTGTGGATATAAATCCTACTTTTGCCACGAATTTTTTACCATCATAAAGAATATAATTTTCAGCAATTTTTTCTTTTTCTTGATAAAAAATGTTATATTTCTCCTTAATTTTTTCCATAATTTCTTTTTTAGAAATAAAAAATTTTTTCCAGTTATCATTGCCTGAAAGGGGCATATACTCTATAAATCTTACAATTAACTCTTTTTCCCTTGAAAATTCTATTAAATCAAAAATTTCCTCATCGTTTATTCCCTTTAACATCACAGTATTTATCTTTAAAGGAACTTTTAACTTAATACATAAATCAATACCTTCAATTATTTCATCAAGAAAATCAAATCCTGTTATCTTTTTAAATTTTTCCCTGTTTAAAGTGTCAAGACTTAAATTAACCTTTATACTGTATTCCTTTAAAAAATTAACTTTCTCTTTAATTAAAATTCCATTTGTTGTTATATTTATATCAATTTCAGGTATATTTTTTTTAATTTCAATAACTAAATTTTCAAATCCTCTCCTTAAAAGCGGCTCCCCTCCTGTAAACCTTATTTTTTTTATTGAAAAATACTTATAAAAAAAATTTATTAAAAATTCTATTTCCTCAAGGGAAAGTATCTCCTCCCTTTTAAAAAGTTTTACACCTTCCTCTGGCATACAATAAAAACATCTCAAATTACACCTGTCTGTTAAAGAAATCCTTATGTAATCAATTTCCCTTCCAAAACTATCTTTAAGAACCATAAAGATCTTCCCTTTTATTTATATTTTTAAGATAAAAATTATAATCACCAAAAATCCTAAGTTCTTCTTCCTTTACAAAATAAATTCTATATTCATTTTTTAATTTTAACTTTCTTATAAAACCCTTTATAGAATTACAATTTTTTAGATAATCACCAAGCTCTTCTTTAAAATTAAAACTTAAAAAAATAGGCAAAGGTCTATCCTCTGAAATTAAAATGATTTTTTCAAAATTAAACTTTTCAATAAGATTTAAAAAGAATTTTATAAACTCAACAGGAATAAAGGGCATATCCACAGGAAAAAACAAAACATTTTTATAATTTACTTCATTAAAAAAATTATAAATTGCATAAAGTGGTCCCATATACTTAATTTTATCCTCCATTAACTTTAAATTCAAATTATTTATTAGAATTCCTAACTTTTTTTCCATAATTTTCTTATCATCACAGAGAATAAAAATTTCATCAAAAAAATTTTTCAATTTAGAAACAATTATTTCTATCATAAATTTACCTTCAATTTTGAAAAATCTTTTATCAGTCCCGAATCTTTCTGATTTTCCACCTGCAAGGACACAAACCTTTACAATTTCATCCATCCTTTAAATTAATTAAAAGTTCATCAATCCTTTCTTTTGTTTCCGAAAGTAAAGATTTTGTTAAAAGGGAAAGACCTTTATAAAAGTAAGTTTCTGCTTTTTGAAAAACTTCTTCTAAGAAGTAAAAAGCCCAGGTTAAAATATGTTTTTCTAAAAATTCCTTTTGAAGTTTAAGAAACCTTTTAGCCTCATTCAAAGAAGAACTTTCCCATGCATTTTTTTCATGAAAGGAAAGTAAGGATAGAAATTTGAGTTCTATCCCAATATGGTCAGGGAGTTCATCTTCCACTATAATATTTATTCCTGAATTTAAATAAAAATTTAACACCTCCTTACAAAAATTTCCCATAAGTATATTTTCACCTCTCCAGACCGATTCATAGGGAGGAGGTAAGGAGTAAGTTCTTTTTATACCGCGCATGAGTTTAGTAAAATCCACACATAACTCATCCAGAATTTTCTCATCACTATACCTTTCTGTATGTTCATAAAATTTTTCAAAATATAAAGACAATTTTCTTAGATAATTCCTGAATTCCTCTCTTTTAATCTTTCTTAATAATTCAAGGTCTGGTCTTTTCAAGTAAAAATGGGAGAAAAATAAAAATGATTTACTTCTTGATTCTGCCTCCTTCTTTAATTCCTTTTCATCAATCATTTATATAACTTTGTTATGGCAGGTCCTTTTTCCGAATGGCAATCAATACATAATTCCCTCATTACAACTCCCGGAGCATCTCTTTCAGGGAGTTTATACTTTCTCTGGTAAAGGTAATTTTCAGGGTATTTTTCTTTATGACAATAGGAGCATTCAATTTTTAAAATTTGAAAGTGGATGTTATGCCACCTCTCGCCGGGTTCCATTCCCCTTTCTTCTCCAGCATCAATTTTACCTTCCTTTATTTCCCTTGCTATTTTCTCTATTTCCTTCTTGTTAAAGGGTTTAAATTTTTCTTTAGAACCAGAAATTAAGATAAGACCTATAAAAAGAAAAAATAAAACTTTTTTCATAGTCCCTCCTTTTAAAATAAATAATAAACCTTGGGATTTGTTCCAAATTCTTCCTTTAGTCTTTTGCCATTCCTTTTTTTTATAAGTTTAACAACTTCACTTTCAGGGTCATCAAGGTCGCCAAAATATCTTGCTCCAGCAGGACAGACCGGAACACAGGCAGGAGTTGAATCATAATCACTTCCTGGTTTTTTGCCCTCCTTAATTGCCTTTTCTATTCTGTGCCAGCACAGTGTGCATTTTTCTGCAATACCTGGCTTTTTTCGGTGAAGGGGATGTCTTAAATTTTCTTTTAAAGTTTCATAGGGAGTTTCATAATCAGGGAAATAATTTTCTTTCTTATTTATATAATGAATCACACCATAAGGACAGGCAGCAATACAATATCTTTTCCCCCTGCATTTATCGTAATCAATTAGAACTATCCCGTATTCATTTTTTTTGATTGCCTTTTCAGGACAGGCTTTCATACACGGGGGATTATCGCAATGCATACAGTTCATGGGTATAAAAAATCTTTTCACATTGGGATAAGTTCCCTCCTCATATTCAATGACAAAATTCCAGTAATTTCCCTTCTGAACCATATTTTCAATTTTGCAGGCTGCAACACAACTTCTACAACCAAAACATTTTTTTAAATCTATAACAAGCCCATACCTTGCCATTTCTTAACCTCCTTTATGCTTTATAAATTTTTACCTTTGTATCATTGAAGGAATTTTCACCTGATATCAAATCAGGGTGAAGTTCTAATATAAAGTTTGGTAAAACTCCCTTTTTAGCATTAGATAGGAAAGATCTTGAAAATCTTCCATAATGATAACTTATAGCAACTGTTTCAGGTCTTATTCCTTCTGTTAACTTTGCAATAGCCTCTACTTTACCGATTTTACTTTCAACAATAATTTTATCTCCTTCGCCAATACCAAGTTTTCCTGCAGTTTTTGAATTTATCAAGCAGTAATTTGTGTCAGCATCATGGGAAATCTCGTTCAAAAGGGGATTTAAGGCATGAAAATCAGTTTGAGTTCTATACATTCTCTTATATGTGATAAGATAAAAGGGATATTCCTTATAGTCCCTCTTGCGATGAGGTGTTGGAAAGGCATGCTCTTTTAATGGTAAAGGAGAATACACTATGTCAAGAATTTTTCTTAATTCCTTTAAATCATTTTCCTCAAACCATTCCACAAAAACTTTTTTTACATTATCATTTTTATCAATTATCTCTAAAACCTTTTCCTTTGTGTGAACAAGTTGTTCAGCATAAAAATGCATCTTTGGTTTACCTTTACCATTATATTTCTCTGCCTCACTTAAATATCTCTTTTTTACATCCCTTCTTTTGGCTAAAAGACCATGCTGAATTGCGTAATCAAAGGGCTTACCTGTTTCTGTTTCCCAGAGAATCTGAACTGCTTCCTTGGAATCATATAATCTTTTTTCAAATTTCTTCTCCTTATCTTCCAGTTTCCATTCCTTATTCAATTCCTCAATAAATTTATCAAGAATACCCAGTCTATTAGCAAGTTCCATAAGAATGGAAAAGGTGTCATATTTAAGATTAAGAAAATCAACAACAGGCTGCCTTATAGCCTTGTGTTCAGAATCAGGAGTCCATCTTGTGGATGAATAGTGCCATGATTCAAGATATGTTTTATCAGGTAAAACTATGTCACTAAACTCAGCAGTCTCATCCAGCACAACATTTATATTTACAGAATAAACATTTTTATAACCCTCAATCTGTTTCTCAATATCGGAGGTAGACAATATTCTATTTGTTGCATAAAATATTGCCATTTTAGGTTTATAAGGAAGCCCATATTTTTCAGGTTCTCTATAAGTATATGCCACTTGTTGCGCTACATTATGGGTAGCAAAGGGGTAAAATACACTCTCCTGTAAATCAACCCTCTGGGGAGGATACTCACACTTGGAGGGTTTCATGTTCTTATAATTCGGGTCCGCCTTATGAAGTAAAAGACCACCAACAGCATCAAAATTTCCAACAAGCATGTTAAGGAGTAAGGCTGCCCGACAGTTCTGGGTTCCGTATTCCTTGGCTGCAAGACCTCTGAAGGTATAAATACAAACAGGTCTATATCTTAATTTTTCACCTTCAATTTCAATTGTTTTTCCAATATTCGCATTCTCACCAAATTCCTTTGCGATTCTTTTTACTGTGTCATAAGGAATTCCTGTTATTTCCTCTATTTCCTCATCCTTTAAAGATAATACATATTCTTTAAAAATCCTGTAAGCAGTTTTATACATTTTACCATCAACAGTTATCTCTGCATCAAGGGAAATCTCCTCCGACTCATCATAGGGAACTATTTTTTTATTCTTATTATCAAGCACATAAAAATTCCCTTTTTCATCCCTGTAAAACTTTTCGTCTTCTCCAACAAGATAAGCTGCGTCTGTATAATTTTTCAAAAATTCAACATCAATATAATTCATTTTAATTAATTCCTTTGCCATTCCAAGAAGAAAAAGAACATCTTTACCAGGTCTTATGGGAATCCATTCGTTCGCCTTACTCCCGGTATTGGATAATCTTGGTTCTATAACAATCATTTTCATATCACCATCTACTATCCTTTTAAGAGAAGTTCTATCAAGCCATCTTGCCCATTGTTCAGCCTCTGTAAAGTTTGCCCCCATATTTATAAAATATTTGGTGTATTCAAGATCCGGTAAAGGACCATGACCTCCCCAGGTAATCTCATCTGCCACATGTCTTGCTGCCTCACATACTGTTGTTCTATGAACATGGTTTGGGGTTCCAAAGGCTTTGCAGAAAGCCTTTGTAAATTTATCTCCCATTAAATATTTTCCGTGGGAAATATGGAAAGTAAGTGCTCTTGGGTCCTCATCCTTTATTTCCTTTAACTTTTTTACAATTTCTTCAAAGGCTTCCTCCCATGAAATTTCCTTCCATTTGGGATCCTCACCTGGACCCTTATTTGGATTAGTTCTTTTTAAAGGTGCCTTAATTCTGTAAGGATTGTAGGTATGGAAAATCCCAGCCTGCCCCTTTGGACATAGATGCCCCTTATTATAAGGACTCTCAGGGTTCCCGTATATTGCCCTTATAACTCCATTAACCCTTCTTACCCTTATTCCGCAAAAATTAACACACATTGTATCTGTTGAAGGTATAATAACATCTTCCTCAGGTAAAAAATTTACCTTAGAGTTTTTTTCCTCAGCTATCAAATTTTTAAAATCAAAAAATAAATCAGAAAGAAGGGCAATTGTTGTAAAAGAAAATGTTTTTTTAAGGAACTCCCTTCTTGTTATAGACATAAAAACCCCCTTAAAGAATTAAAAGGGGGAATCTAACCCCCTTCCTTTTATTTAAAATTTATAGAAAAATGTCAAATTCAGGTATAAATCTGGATCTGGTTTTATTCCATCTTCTTCATCGTATAATACATATTTAATGTTCGGTATTAAATTAACATTTTTATGAAGCTTAAAATCATAGCCTAAAATTATAAAATTTGAAGGCGCATCCGGAGAGAAAGGAGTATATGCTATCTTATTTCCATTTGGATTTTTTTCGAAATTTTTATCAAATCTAAAAATTAAAGAAGTTTTTTCCGAAAAATTAAAAACAAAATAAAATGAGCCTATGGGATAATTAATAGTTGTATCGGGGTGCTGAACCTGTGTTTGATTTGCAAATTGTGCTCCAAATCTAAATTTTTCTTTCTTGAGCCCGATAAAACCCTGATATGTATATTTATATTTCAAATCAGGCGCTCCTTTATCAAAATAGTCTCCATAGAACTCTATTAAGAAATCACCTAAATAAAAATCAAGGGAGAAATAAAAAGCTTTCTGTTTATTTAATTCTGATTTTGTGCCCTCACCATTTGCAAACATAAGATGATATTTTATTTTTTTAGATTCACCAAACCCTCCTTTAAAGGCAAAACCAATATCCCTTGATGAACCCATTTTCTGCAAATCAAGGGGTGTTTTTTCAATAGAACGATAACCAAAGTGTTCTTCAATTACTTCCCATGTAGGAGTTGCAGAAAGACCAAAAATAAAATCAAATAAAGGAAACTTCCATTTTAAATAAGCATCCTTAACATAAGGAATGAGTAATTCACTCTTTTTAAAATCTCCAGGACTATTAAATTCAAGCCTGAGTCTTGTGGAAAAACTTTCTGAAATATCATAATCGTAGGTAAAATAAATCCTCCTGAACCAGAAACCGTTCATATTTTTCAGGGTGCTATCATGATGCAGAGCAACGAAATAAAAGTCACCGAACATATATCCTGAGATTTTCCCCTCTCCAAACAGGGGTATACTTATTACACCTATTGTTATTAGTTTGATTATTTTATTCATTTAAACCCTCCTCCTTTTATGGGATTTGAACCCAATAAAATAATTTAAATATATAAGAAAAGATTAATTAAATTCAATTATTTATAAAATTTTTGTTTTTTTAACTTTCTTAAATATTCAAGGATTTTTTCCTTTCTATACCATCTGCTTTTTTCTAAATAAATTTCAGCCTCATTGATTAATTTTTTTGCTTCTTCTTTATTCTTATTAAGAACATAGTAGCATTCAGATAAATAAAGACGGACAATTCCCTTATTGTAATTCGAATTTTGATTTTCTATCAGGGGGAAAAGTTTACACACCCGAGGTGTAAGAAAAAGAAAAACAGTTAATTCAATACTTTACTCTTAAATCCTCTACATCCCTTTATTTTACATATTAAATTAAACTTTTTTAATTATCTCTGCAAGAATTTCCTTTGTGCTTTCATCTATCTTTAAAAGTATCTTTT
>CBFGJO010000026.1:0-18977 GCA_965649125.1 Caldifarciminota bacterium
ATAAAAAAGAGATTGAAATATGGATACAGGCATTTAAGATAAAAAAGGAAGAAGAAAGTTATATAAAAAATTTTTATAATTTTTGTAAGAATGAAAAAATAGATAGGGTTTCCTTCTGGGGATTCCTTGGATGTTATGAAATGGGCTATTTAAGATGTGAAAGACCATTCAAGGTATGGGAAATAATAAAGTCCTTATAATAACATTTGGTTTAACAGGATGCGGAAAAAGTTTTGTTGCAAAATCAATCAAGAAATTTTTAAAGAATTCTTTTTTAATAAAATCAGATATTGTAAGGAAAAAAATTTATGGTATATCCCCACTTAAAAAAGTGATTGTTCCATATAAAACTGGAATATATTCAGAAAGTAAAAGTGAAGAAGTTTATAGAAAAATGCTTGAAATTGCAGAGGATTATTTAAAAAAAGAAAAAAATGTTATAATAGATGCAAGTTTTTTGAAAAAAAGATGGAGAGAAAAGGCAAGGGAGATTGCTTTTAAAAATAATGCAAGATTTTATATCATTGCTCCTTTTTGCAAAGAAGAAAAAATTAGAGAAAGACTTTTAAAAAGGAAAAAGGATGTATCTAATGGAAGGTTGGAAATATATATGAAGCAGAAAGAAGATTATGATGAGATAGATGAAAATGAGAAAAATTATACAGTTTTTATTGATAATAATAAAAGCAAGAAAGAAGTTGAAAAATTTTTAAAATCTTTTTTAAAATTTAAATAAAATAAATTTTTTCCCTTCTATCTTTGAAGATATGGTTTAAAGGGGTTATGAATTTATTTTTTGCTTCTTTTAAATCAAGTTTGCATATTTTTAATTTTTCCTCCTCTTCATCAAAGGATAAAATTATTTCTCCTTTTGGATTAACTATTTGACTTTTACCAGTAAACTTATATTCTTTTTTACCCCTTCTTTCAATTCCAGTTCTATTTGCTGTTATTGTGAATATTCTATTTTCAATTGCCCTTACCCTCATTCCCATCTGTCCAAGAACCGGTAAAACTAAATTTGAAGGATGGGCAATTGCTGATACTCCTTTTAAGGCAAGTGTCCTTGAAGCCTCTGGAAATATCCAGTCAAAACATATGAGAACACCTATTTTATAATTTTTAATCTTAAAAATTCCATCAAGTTTTTTCCCTTCTTTAAAAAATTTTTTTTCCTCGTAAAAAAGATGAACCTTTCTATAAACACCATATTCATAAGGGGTTATATAAAGGGCACTGTTGTATAAATCTCCTTTATATTTTTCAGGAAATCCAATAACATAAGAAGATTTTTTTCTTTTTGACATTTCCTTAAAAATTTTAAAGAATTTACCATCAGGGATTTCCTCACTTATTTTTAAAATTTCTTTTTTGTTTTTGAAAGAATATCCTGAAATTGCAAGTTCAGGCATAACTATTAAATCTGCCTCCTCCTTTTCTATAAATGAGATTATCTTTTCTATATTTTCTTCTTTTTTTAAAAGTAATGGCTTAAATTGAAGGATTCCCACATATATTTTGCTCATTTTATCTCCCCTCCAGATAATCTAAAAATCTTTCCATCCCCTCTTTTATTTTTTCTTCATTCTGAGTTATAGAAAACCTTAAATATCCTTCTCCATATTTTCCATACCCTGCTCCAGGTCCTATCATAACTCCTTTTTTATCAATTAAATCAGAGACCAATTCGGGTATAATTTGAAGCCATTGTTCTTGTATAAGCACCGCAAAAGAAAATCGCCTATTTTCAACCTTGGCAAGTTATAAATTCCAAATTCATCAGTAATCCCGATTTTGCTATATTGTTGTATAATATTTTTTCAGGCTCAAACCCGGCTTTTAATGATAAAAATATCTCACCTGGAGATGTTACTTCTGTATAAGATGGTGTAAATAAACTTTTTGCTCTTTTTTTGACCACCTTGAGCATTTCTTATTTTCTTCCACTTTCATAATTTTGAGTTTAAATATAAAGAATTTATATAAAAAATGTCAACAAAATTTGATTTTTTAAAATTAAAAATTTTATAATTATTTTCTTAATGGAGATTTCAAGGGAAATTTTCTGGAATATCCCCAAAGGGCTAAAAATTTTATTTTATCTTTTATCCCTTTTAAGCGTTCTTATATTTTTTTATGGAATATATCTTCACTATAATTTCTGGAAAAAAGGTAGAGGCGATTTTAAAATAAATTTTAAAACTGGTTTTAAAAATTTTATTAAATATTCCCTTTTACAAATAAAAGTATTTTATGAAAAATTCAGTGGTATCATGCATTTTTTTATATTCTTAGGTTTTTTCATTTTATTTCTTGCAACAGTTCTTTTAACAATACAGGAAAGGATAATAGTTCCTATTTTTCATCAAAAATTTTTAAAAAATATATATTTTTTAATATTTGAATTTATTACTGATTTATTTTCTTTAATATTTCTTTTAGGTATTATTATTGCAATCATAAGAAGATATGTTCTAAAGCCAAAAAGACTTACATATAGTGTTGATTTTCAAATAATTCTATGGTTTTTATTCCTTATAGTATTTACTGGGGTTCTTGTTGAGGGTTTTAGAATTTTAGGAGAAAAGACTCCTCTTTCTTATTTTTCCTTTATGGGTTATTTATTCTCTTTACCGTTTAAAAATTTAGATTTACTTTTGATTAAAAAATTACATCTTATTTTATGGGTAGTTCATTCTCTTTTAGCTCTTTTTTTAATTTCCTATATTCCTTATTCTTCTTTTTCTCATATAATTTTTGCTCCTTTAAATCATTTTGTTTATGAAGAAAAAAATTATATAGAAAAAATTGACTTTGAAAAAGAAGAATTTTTTGGGGTTAATAAACTGAATGATTTTAAAAAAAAGGAAATACTGAGTATTGATGCCTGTGTAAAATGTGGAAGATGTGAGGAGGCCTGTCCTGCTTCCATTTCAGGAACAGAACTTTCTCCAAAAAAAATCATTTTGAAATTGAAAGATCTTTATTTTAAAGATGAAATTGATATTATTGATAATATTATAAAAAGTGATGAAATTATTCCATGCACAACATGTCTTCACTGTGATAAAATATGCCCTATTTTGGTTTCTCCTCTTGATATAATAATTAATCTAAGGAGATATCTATCTCTTTCCCTTGGAAGATTACCAAAAACTCTTTCTGAAACACTCAGGAATATAGAAAGGTATGGGAATCCTTACGGTGTAGTAGGTGATAGATTTTCAAAGTTTAAGGATATGATTAAGTTTGCTCGGAAGGATAAAGAATACGATTTTATATTCTGGATTGGCTGTCTGGGTGCTTTAGAAGAGATAAATCAGAGGGTTATAAAAGGTTTATTGAATTTATTCAATAAATTGAATTTAAATTATGGAGTGATAAATGAAGAAAAGTGTACAGGGGATAGTGCAAGAAGGCTTGGGAATGAACACCTTTTTCAAGTTCTTGCAGAAGAGAATATAAATAATTTAAAAAAATATAAGTTTAAAAAAATTGTTACTATCTGTCCTCATTGTTACCAGGTTTTTAAAAAAGAATATAAGGAATTTGGTTTTGATAATGAAGTTTTACATCATACTGAATTTTTATACGAACTTATCCTTTCAGGAAAAATTAAATTAAGAAAAGAAAATATAGATTTTGTTTATCATGACCCTTGTTATCTTGGAAGGTACAATAGTATTTTTGAAATTCCGAGGAAGATAATAAAACTTATTGGGAATTTAAAAGAGCCAGATAAAAGAAGAGAAAATTCTTTTTGTTGTGGTGGTGGAGGAGGGGGTTTTTGGGTTGAAATCCCTTCAAAAAGAAAAATAAACGAGATAAGGTTTGAGGAAATTTTAAAATTTTCAAGAAATATTGTAACTGCATGCCCATATTGTCTTTGTATGTTTGATCTTGTTAAAAAGTTAAAGGGAGACGAAGAAATAAATTTAAAGGATATATCGGAATACATAAATGAATTTTCTGTTTGATTTTAATTTTATTTTTATGTATATTTTTAAATATTAAAATGCAAAGGATTAATTTTTCGGAAATAGATACTCTCCAAGAAATAGCAAAAGAAATTAGAAAGGATATAATAAGGATGACAGGGAATGCAGGTTCAGGTCATCCTGGAGGAAGCCTTTCCTGTGTGGAGATTCTTGTTTCTCTTTTTTTTAAAGTGATGAGACATGATCCAAAAAATCCAAAATGGGAAGATAGGGACAGATTCATTTTAAGTAAAGGACATGGTGCTCCTGCTCTTTATGCAACACTTGCCCGATGTGGATATATTGAGAGGGAAGAACTATTAACTTTGAGGAAAATAGGTTCAAGATTACAAGGGCATCCCGATAAAAGGTTTTTACCTTTTTTAGAGGTATCAACAGGTTCACTTGGGCAAGGACTTTCTGTTGGTGTTGGGATTGCCCTTGCAGGAAAGATTGATAAAAAGGATTACAGGGTTTATGTTCTTATAGGTGATGGTGAATCTCAAGAAGGGCAGATATGGGAGGCAGCGATGTTTTCTTCTTTTCATAAACTTGCTAATTTATGTGCGATAATGGACTATAACAAATTTCAACTTGATGGAAGAATAAGTGAGATTTTAGATATAGAGCCAGTTATAAATAAATGGCAGAGTTTTGGCTGGGAAGTTTTTGAAGTAAAGGATGGACACAATTTTGAAGAAATTTTTTCCGCTTTTGAAAAAGCAAAAAATGTTAAAAATAAGCCACAGATTATAATTGCCCATACCATAAAAGGTAAAGGTGTTTCATTTATGGAAGGAAATAATTATTTTCATGGTAGAGCACCAAATAAAGAAGAAGAAATAAAGGCTTTAAAAGAAATAAGTGAAGATTTATGAGGGAATGGAAATTTGGAAAACCAACAAGAGAAGCATACGGTGAAGTGCTTTTAGAAATTGGAGAGAAGTATAAAGAAGTTGTTGTTCTTGACGCTGATCTATCAAAATCTACATATACATTTTTATTTGGTCAAAAATTTCCTGAAAGATTTTTTAACTTTGGAATAGCTGAAGCAAATATGGTTTCAGCAGCAGCAGGACTTGCAACAAGTGGTAAAATACCTTTTTGTTCTTCTTTTGCCTGCTTTATGATAAATAAGGCTTATGAACAGATAAAGATAGGAATTGCTGGAAGCAAATTAAATGTAAAATTTGTTGCATCCCATGCAGGTATTTCTGTTGGAGAGGATGGATTTACACAGCAGTCAGTTGAGGATATTGCACTTATGGCTACATTTCCTGGTTTTGTAATTGTTGCTCCTGCTGATGAATTTGCGACGAGATGGGCAGTAAAGGAATGTGTTAAACACAAAGAGCCTGTTTATATAAGAACAAGTAGACCAAAGTCACCAATAATTTATAATGAAAATACAAAATTTGAATGGAAAAAAACAAAAACTGTTGAAGATGGAGAAGATGTTACAATAATTTCTTATGGTTTTACTTTACACATTGCAATTGATGCTCATGATGAACTTTTGAAAATGGGTATAAAAGCAAGGGTGATTGATTTTTATACAATAAAACCTCTTGACGAGGAAACCCTTTTAAAAGCAGCAAGAGAGACAAAAGGGATTGTTGTGATTGAAGAACATCTTTTAAATGGTGGACTCGGTTCAATGATTGCAAGATTTCTATCTGATAAAAATCCTTGTAAAATAAAGGTTATAGGAATTGATGATGAATATGGTGAAAGTGGTACGCCCTATGAGCTTTTTGAAAAATTTGGGTTAACAGTTAAGAACATTGTAAAAAAAGCAAAGGAAATACTCTCAAATGGTTGAAGAATTCTTGAAAAGACAGGGAATAAAAGAGCCTCTGGATGTGCTTTTAAATCCCTTTTCTTTACTTTCCTCTCCTTTTGATTATAAAAACTTTAAAGAGGCAATAGATTTTCTAAAAGAAAAAAGAGATTATGGCGAAAAGGGATTGATCGTTGCTCATGATGATATGGATGGAATTGCTTCATGTATGATAATTAAAGCACTCTTTAAAGTTTTGAATTTACCTTATGAAATTTTTATACCTTCAAAAGAAGAGGATCCCCATGGTATTTCTCATAAGATTATAGAAATGGCAATTAAAAGTGAAGCAAGTTTTTTATTTGCTCTTGATTGTGGTGTATCTGATGTAAAGGAAATTAAGTATGCTCAGGAAAAAGGGCTTGATGTGATTGTTCTTGACCATCACAAATATACACATTCTTATGATGAATTTCTTTTACTTCATCCTCAGAATGGAAAAGGTTTTCCTTATTTTTCTACATCAAGTTTTGCCCTTTTATTTTTCTATGCCTATATGCTTTTAGAAGGAAGGGACTTTGATTATTTGTATGAAAATTATCCTGATGAAATAGTACTTTCTGCGTGCGGTGTTATAGCCGATCGTGTTCCGCTTCTTGGAGATAATTTATTTATTTTAAATAAAGCGAAGGAAATATTAAAAGAAAAAAGGGGGCTTTTGTGTAAAATTTATTATGAAACACTTGGAAAGGAATGTGATATATACACTTTTGTTAGTATTTTTTCTCCCTTATCTTCAAAAGAAGGGAAATCTTTATTATTTTCTCTTTTTGAAGAAGAGGATTTTTCTTTAAAAAAAGAATATTTTTTAAGGATTTTTAAGGAAGAAAAATTATCAACAAAATTCTCAAAAGAAAGTTTGAATTTCGCTAAAGAATTTATTGACTTAAGAGAGGATTTTGTGTTCGTGATTGATAAAAATATAAGATTAAAGAGTCTTGGATGGATTGCAAATGTTTTAAAGAGAAAATACTGGCTTCCTGCTGTTGTAATAGGTTATAGGGCTAATGGAATATGGGTGGGTGAAGGTAGAAGTTTTCCACCAATTTCAATTTATGATTTATTCAATAAGGTTAAAGATATCTTTATGGATTTTGGAGGACATACTTATGCTGCTGGTTTTTCAATTTCTCAAGAAAACTTAAAATATTTTGATAAAAAATTTGAAGAGGCTATAAAGATGGAAAAAGAAAGAAACATTAAAGAAAGAGTAGATATTGTGATAAGAGGTGATTCTTTTGAAGAAATAGAAAAGATTTTGAAACTTGGTAAGCATAATTTTTACTTATCTTCTTATATTGAAAAGGCAAATGTTTATGAAATAAAAAAGAGGTTCGGGAGAGAAATTTTTGATTTACCTGATGAAGGTATTTATGATCTTGTTTTAAGTATAGATGAAAATGGAGGAAAAGTTTTCTGGAAGAGAAGACATATTGAATGAGCGGCAATTGCCTTCTTTTTACCTATAATTCCCATTTTTTCAAATGTTTTTGCCTTTATAGATATATTTTCCTCTTTTGTATTTAAAATTCTTGCAATATTTTCCTTTATCTTTTCTTTATATTTTTTAAGTTTTGGTTCTTCAAGGAAGATTACCGAATCTATATTCCCTATCATTATATTTTTTCTTTCAAGCATTTCTTTACATTTTTTTAAAAAAATTTCACTCCTTACATCTTTCCATTTTGGATCAGTATCTGGAAAATGTTTTCCAATATCTCCTTCACCGATTGCACCAAGGATTGCATCAACTATTGAATGTATCAAAGTGTCACCATCAGAATGTCCTAATGCTCCTTTTTTATAAGGAATATAAATACCCCCTATATAGAGTTTCCTGCCCTCTACTAATCTATGAATATCGTAACCTGAACCAATAAGTGGTTTATAAAATCCTTTCCATATAAGTTTTAAAAAATTTAAATCTTCAGGATAAGTGATTTTAAAATCTATCATTGAACCCTTTATATATTTTGGGCTTATATTTAAAATTTCTTTTATCATTGTTGATTCATCAGTATAAATTTTACCTTTTGATTTTCTTATTGCTTTTAATAGAATTTTTTTATTTATCTTCTGTGGTGTTTGAATGAGTTTTATTTTTTCTCGCTTTAAATTTTGAGAATCATAAACTGCTGTATCATAAACCCTTAAAAAGGGAACAACGACATCGCCTTTTGTTTTTAAAACTCTTTTTATTAAATCTTCTGGAACAAATGGTCTTGATACATCATGAATTAAAACTATTTCCCCTTTTGCTTTTAAAAGCCCATTTTTTAAGGAATCTATTCTTTCTTCTCCACCTTCTATTACTTTAATTTTTTTATTTATTTTTAATTTTTTTATTTCTTCTTTGACAATTTTTTCTTTTCCCTTTGGAACAGCTAATATTATTTCATCAATTTCTTTAAAATTTGAAAAAGTCTTTAAAGGGAAAAAATAAAGTGGATAATTTTCTATTTTTAAAAATGATTTTGGGAATTTAAACCTTTTCCCTTTTCCTGCTCCCAGGAGTATTAAAGAAATCATCAAATTTTTTGAAGGATATAAACCATCAGGAATATCAAAAGAAAAGAAAGAAGATTTATTTGAAACTTTAAACCAAAAGAAAAATCAATTATTATTAAATCAAGCCTTATATCGGATAATCCAAATTTCACAGGAAAAAGAAGAACATCTCTTGCAGGGGTTTTCGGGATAAATGTGATGAGTATTTTACCTAATATATCTCCCAAAGCACCTGCTAAAATTACCGCCACAATATTTCTTACTGTCAAAATTCTTTTTGCCATTTTAATATTATAAATTATTTTTAAGATAGAATTCAAAAAGGATTTTCCTTTAAAATATGATTATGGAAGAATTTGAAAAAGAAGTCGGATTTTTAAAAGAAAGGAGAAATAATCTGGAAAAAAGAATTAAAATGATAGAAAGAGAACTTGGTAAAGATTTTGATCTTTTAACAGTTGTTGTTAATTTCAGAGAGATAATTGAAAGGGATTGGCAAATTGGAAATTTTGAAGGTTATCCTTATTATACTCTATGGTTTAACAGTTTAATAAAACTTGCAAATATTTTGTCAAAGATTGATGCAAAAGACCTTGAAATAGAAACACCAGATGAAGAAACTTTGAGAAAAGTAATACAGGATGAAATAAGAGGAGGTTATGGATTTAGATATTTTAAAATGTATTTTCCACAACTTGTATGGCATACAAGATTACTTCAAATTGCTCTTGAAAAAAATATAAGGAAAAAGGGTGGAAAAATCGTAGAAGAGAGTAAAGAAGGCGGAGAAATATAAAAAAGGGGCAAAGGGTAAATATTTTATTTTACTTTTTATTTTTAATATTATTCCAATTATACTTCCTAAAAAAGAGGCAATGAACAAAATAATTATCACATTCATCCATCCAGTGTAAATTCCGATCATTAATAGAACCATTATATCTCCTTCCCCCATTAGTTCTTTTTTAATTGATTTACCTATTATATAAAAAATTGAAGGTATAAATGCCCCTATTATTCCTCCAAATAAAAAATTGAAAAAATTTTCAGAAAATAGAGAAAATAAAAATCCAATGATTATTCCAGGGATTGATAAAATGTCGGGTATTAACATATTTTCAATATCTATGAATGAAATTGTTATTGAAATGAAAATGAATATTAAGATTTTAAAAAGGTTAAGAGAAAAATTAAATTTTAAATAAGAAAATGAAAATAAAGAAGCCATTAAAATTTCAACAATAAAATATCTTAAAGGAATTTTAATTTTGCAAATTCTGCATTTGCCTTTTAATAGAATATAACTTATTATTGGAATATTATCATAAAATTTAATCTTTGATTTGCAATTTGGGCAAAAGGAGGAAGGAAAAACTATTGAAATCCCTCGTGGAATCCTGTATATGAGCATATTTGAAAAACTTCCAAGTATACTTCCTAAAAGGAAGAAAAAAGTAGAAAAAATTATTTTCACCCTCTATATGCAAAGACTTTATTTTTACCTTTTGCCTTCGCATAATAAAGTGCTTCATCTGCCTTCTTTATAAGTTCTAAAGGGGTTTTTGCGTCATCAGGATATGCTGCGATGCCTCCACTTATTGTTAATTTCCCTCCGGGCTGTGTATCCTCGTTTGGAAATTTTGTTTTTTCAACAACATCCCTAACCATTTCTCCAAATCTAAGGGTTTGCACTTTGTTTTTTCCATAAAGAATTACTACAAATTCTTCACCACCGTATCTTGCAGGAATTCCTATGTTTCCACATATTCTCTTGAGTATTTTTGCAAGTTCCTTTAAAAGGTCATCACCTGCAGGATGTCCATGGGTATCATTATATTTTTTAAAATTATCTATGTCCATAATAAAAAGACCAATATTTTCCTTTTCTGTCTCTGCTTTTTTAAAAGATTTTTGAAGAAGTTCCATAAAAAATCTTTTATTGTAAAGCCCTGTAAGAGCATCGGTATCAGCAAGTTTTTGGATCTCTTCTCTTAATGTTGCTCCATAGATCGCGAAGGAACCCAAATCCGCAATCATCTGAAGCGCTTCCTGTGCATATCTTAAAGCGGTTCTCTTATCTCCTATTTGATGTTCTTTCTCATCCCCTTCTGGCGTGATTATTTTCTGGACAAGTGGTTTCACATTTCTTACTGCTATAACTCCAAATATTTGTTCTGCATAAGAAAGTCGCGCACATATATCATAATCTATCTTGTACGGGTCTTTTGATTTAAAATCTATTCCTTCTAAAAGAGCCTCACGCTCCATATCATCAAGTATGAGTGCTTTTGGTGATTTTGCTATATATCCAATAGGACCTATTCCAATAGGATAAATGAGTTTCATTTTTTCATATTTTTCTTTCTCCTTTGAAATTATTTCTTTGAGTGCTAATAATTTACCACCTTCCTCTGCCTCAAAGAAGAATATTTCTTCTGCATTGATTACATTTCCTATACCATCTAATAATTTTTTGGGCATCTCTTTTCTTTCAAGCTCTTTGTTATTCAAAACTCCTGCTACATGAAGAATTTGTGCTATAATCCTGCTTCTTGCAACCATTTCTGCTTGGATTTCATCTATTCTCATTGATTGCTCTCTTGCCATTGTCTCATATGTTAATCTCTGAGTTCTTAACCTATTTTCTAAAATTTTTATTTCTTTTTCCAATTTTCTCCTTTCAATAAGTTCCATTATAAAAAGAGAAATAAAAGCAATTAAAACTATCCCTATACCTGTAAGGACTATAAAAGACTGTTCCCCAAAAATTTTATCCATTGTTTAATTTTAAAATTCTTTCAAATATAAAGTCAACTCTCTCTTTTAATTTTTTATTATAATCAAATATATCCTCAATTTCCTTTTTTGAAAGAAATTTAGTTATTTCACTATCTGAGAGGAGAGCATCTTTAAAATTTATTTTTTTACTCCTTGAGATTTTTGTAATTGCCATAATCTTTTCATAGGCTTTTTCTCTTGTTAAACCTTTCATTATTAATTCATTCATAACACTTTGAGAAAATATAACTCCTTGCGCAAGTTCCAAATTTTTATTTATATTTTCAGGAAAAACTTCCAAATTTTCAATTATATAATTAATTTTATCATACATATAAGAAATCAAAATTATTGCATCAGGAAATATTATTCTTTCCGCACTTGAATGGGAAATATCCCTTTCATGCCATAAGGCTATATTTTCTAAGGAAGTTAAAAGATAACCCCTTATAACTCGTGAAAGTCCACATATCCTTTCAGAAAATATTGGGTTTCTTTTATGGGGCATACTTGAAGAGCCCTTTTGTCCTTTTGTGAAGGGTTCTGCAACCTCAAATATCTCTTCTCTTTGTAAATTTCTTATCTCAAGAGCAAGCCTTTCTAAAGAGGATGCACACAATGCAATTGTTCCCATTAAAAAGGCATATCTATCTCTTGGAAGAATTTGAGTTGAAACAGGTTCTGGAGAAAGTTCAAGATTTTTTAATATGTATTCTTCAACAAAAGGGTCAACATTTAAATAATTTCCAACAGAACCCGAAATTTTACCATAAGAGATTTCTTTTTTTGCTCTTTCAAGTCTTTCTAAATTTCTTATTCCTTCTGAATAAAAACCTAAGAATTTTAGTCCAAGTGTTGTTGGTTCTGCATGCATTCCATGGGTTCTTCCAATCTGCGGCAAATATTTATATTTCTCAGAAATTTCTTTTAAGTTTTTTAAATAATTTTTATGTCTTTCAATTACCTTTTCAACCCCCTCTTTAAGAATGTATGAAAAAGCAGTGTCAACAATATCAGAAGAGGTTAAACCAAAATGGAAAAATCTTTTCTCTTCTTCATTTAAATTTCTTGTACAGGATTCAATAAATGCAATTACATCGTGTTTTAAAACTTTCTCTCTTTTCTTTATATCTTCAGCATCTATACTTACTTTATTTTTTATTCTTAAAAGTATTTCTTCTTTTAAAATACCTTTTTTTGACAGTGCTTCAAGATTCAGTATTTCTATTTTTAAATAAATTTTAAACCTTTCTTTGTCCGAAAAAAAATTCTTAAAATCCTCTGGAGTATATCTCTCTAACATTTTTCCTCCTTTTCAATTATAAGCCTTTCCCTTTTGAGTTTTTCAGCCTCTATTACTGCTTTTATTTCATAAATTGCCCTTTCAATTTCATCATTTATCACCACATAGTCATAATCTATCCACAAATCAATCTCTCTTAATGCCTCCTTAAATCTTTTTAAAAAATTTTTATTATCTTTTTCTCTTTTTTCTATCCTTTTTGCAAGTTCCTCAATTGATGGTGGTAAAATATATATTGAGACTATATCCTTTATCTTTTCCTGAATTTTTCTTTTTCCTTGAAAATCTATATCCATTATAACAATTTTTCCATTTTTTAAGTTCTCAAGAACTGGCTCTTTTGGTGTTCCATAATATTCATCGTATATTTTGGAATATTCAAGAAATTTATCCTCCTTAATCATTTTTTCAAATTCTTCTTTTGAAACAAAGTAATAATCCTTTCCATTAATTTCATTTTCCCTTTTTTTTCTTGTTGTGTAAGAAATTGAATAAAAAAATTCTCTATTTTTCTCTAAAAGTTTTTTACAGATAGTTGTTTTACCACATCCAGTAGGTCCTGAAATTATTACGCAAAATCTTTTAAAGTCCCTTTTAATCATTTAAAAATTATAAAGTAAATAATATTTGTAAGTAAAACATAAATTGATTTATAATTTAATATTATGAAAGCAACAACAGTGATAGGGGTTTTAAAAGATGGAAAGGGATGTATAGGAGCAGATGGTCAGGTTACAATGGGTGAAACAATTGTTAAACATAAAGCACAAAAAATATTCAGGCTCTATAAAGGACAGGTTCTTGCAGGCTTTGCAGGTGCTGTTGCTGATGCATTCACACTGTTTGAAAATCTTGAGAGGAAAATTGAGGATGCAAAAGGGGATTTGGTTAAAGCATGTGTGAATTTTGCAAAGGAATGGAGAACTGATAAATTTTTAAGAAGACTTGAGGCAATAATGATTGTCTTAAATAGGGAAAAGATATTAATAGTTTCAGGGAATGGTGAGGTTTTGGAACCGGAAGAAAATGTTGCTGCAATAGGTTCAGGTGGTGCATACGCATATGCTTCTGCTCTTGCCCTTTTAAAGCACACAAATCTTTCTGCAAGGGATATTGTTCTTGAGAGTTTAAAGATAGCAGCAAGACTGTGTGTTTATACGAATGAGGAAATCCAGATCCTTGAATTATGATTGAAAAACTTAGATTTGATAAATTTATGGATATTTTGAAGAAAGGAAAAAAAGAAGAGATTGAGAGTAAAGAAGAAAAAAAGGAAGGAAAAGAGGAAAAATTTGAAGAAGTAAAAATTTTTGAAAAGAAGGAAGAAATAAAAGAAAAAGAATTTCTTTTTTTTGAAATAAATAATGAATTCTATGCTTTACCTTTAAAAAGGATAAAGGAAATTTATTCAACGGTTGAAATAATAAAATCTGAGGGTCTTCCTGATTATATTATTGGATTTGTAAGATTTAAAAAGAATATAGTCCCTGTGCTTGATATATCAAAAATTCTTAATATTAAAACTCCTGAAATTAAAAATTATGTTCTTGTTGAAATTGAAAAAAAACCCCTTTATTTATTAATAGGTGATGTAAAGGGAATAGTTCTTGAGACACCTTACAATGTTTTCAATACGCCTTTTAATTTAGATAGAGAACTATTTGAAAAAATTATTTATCATGAAGAGAAATTGATTGGATGCATAAACTTAAATTATTTTGCAAAGATTGAGCTCAAATGATAAAAATAATAATCTTATCACTAATTCAAGGATTAACAGAATTTTTACCAGTTTCAAGTTCAGGTCACCTTGTTTTTTTTGAGAGTGTTTTAAAATATAATCCAAAGGGAATAGGTTTAGAGGTTCTTCTTCATATTTCAACATCACTTTCAATAATTGTATATTTTTCAAAAAAAATTTTAAATTTTTATAAAAATTATTATAAGGAAGTTATAATAGGGATAATTCCAGCAGGTATTACAGGTTTTTTGTTTAAAGGATTTTTTGAAAGATTTTTTGATTTTCCTTCTTATTTATTTTTATTCTTTTTTATAAATTCAATAATTCTTTTTTTTGCAAGGGAAAGGGGTAATGAAAGAATTGATATAAAAAAGGCGCTCTTTATAGGATTTACCCAGGTACTTTCAATCTTTCCTGGAATTTCAAGGTCAGGAATAACAATATCATCCGGGTTAATTTTAAAATGTGAGAGAAAAGAAACTTTTCAATTTTCCTTTTTAATGGGGCTTCCCATTATTCTTGGAAGTGGAGTTATTGAATTTGAGAATATAAATTTAAATTTTGAAAATATTCTTTCTTTTTTAATTACTTTTTTTACAGGTCTTCTTTCCCTTTATATTCTTGATAAAATTTTAAAAATTAAAAAATTTCATTACTTTTCTTTTTATACACTATTTCTATCAATAATTTCCTTTTTTATCTTATGAATTATAAAGATGCAATTCTTTATCTATATTCTCTTATAAATTATGAAAAGGAAGTGCCAAAAGGTGAATACGATTTTAAAGGTTATGTTGAATTTTTAAATAAAATAAATAATCCCCAATATAATTTAAATTTCCCTATATGTATTGTCGGAACAAAGGGTAAAGGAACGACTGCCTTTTTATTAACATCAATTTTTTTGAGTTTAAATAAAAAAGTAGGTCTTTATACATCCCCACATATTATTGATGTGAAAGAGAGAATAAGAAAGGGTTTTGAAAAAATAAGTGAGGAAGATTTTGCAAAAGGTATAGAATTTATAAAATCAAAAGAAAAGATTAGAAAACTTACATTTTTTGAAGCATTAACAACCCTTTCTTTTAATTATTTTAAAAAAGAAAATACAGAAATAAATATTTTTGAGGCAGGGCTTGGTGGAAGACTTGACTGTACAAATGCACTCAATCAAAAAATAACCCTTATAACAAAGATTGATTATGACCATGAAAAAGCACTTGGAGAGTGTATTGAAAAGATTGCAAGGGAAAAGGCAAGTATCATAAAAGAGAAGAATGTTGTTATTTCTATTCCACAAAGAAAGAAGGTAAAGAAAGTTATTGAAGATGAATGCATAAAGAAAAAGGCAGATTTATATTTTATTGGTAAAGAAATTCTCTTTGAAACAAAAGAAGATAAAATATTAATAAACTTTGGTTCAAAAAATTATGAAGTTAATAAAATTTTAAAGGGTGATTTTAATTTTTATAATATAACTCTTGCTTCAAGCTGTGCAATTTTAATGGGTTTTGAAAATTTTTATTTTAAAGATTTTAAAATTTCTGGAAGGTTTGATATATTGAATGAAAATCCCTTAATAATAGCAGATGCTGCCCATAATGCAGTTTCCCTTTATGCTTTTTTGAATACCTTAAGGTCTTATTATCCTAATAAAAGATTTTTGATAATTTTTGGAACAAATAGGGATAAGAATTTAAAAAGGATTTTTTGGGTTTTAAAAAGATTCGATTATGATTATGCAATAACAAATTCAAAAAATCCAAGAGCATTCCCTGTGGAATGCCTTGAAGAGGAATTTAAAAGATGGGAAATAAAAATTTATGATAAGGACAAAGAGCCATTTAAATTATTTGAAAAATATTTATTTAAAAGGGATGCCTGTGTGACAGGTTCATTTTATTTAATTGAAGAAGTTTATAAGTTTTTAAAAATTGACCCTTTATGAAATTGAAGATACTTCAAGTTTCGGATGCTTATTATCCATTTCCAAGTGGTGTAGCAGAGCATATGCATCATTTAACTATTTCTTTAAGAAAAAGGGGACATAAAGTCTATATATTAACAGGAAGATATGATGATGAAAAGGACGAGGATTATATTAAAAGGGTTGGTAAAGTTTACACCTTTAAATCAAATCAAGCAGAAGTAACAGTAACATTTTCCCTGAAATTGCCTTTTGAAGTTAAAAAATTTATAAGAGAAAATAATTTTGATGTTATTCATACCCATGGACCACTTGCAATAAATTTACCATTTTTAGCATTACATTTTTCAAAGAGTATAAATGTAGCAACATTTCATACTGCATTTTATGGTTATAATTTTTATAAATTTGCAAAATACTTTTTTAAAAATCATTTTAAAAAAATCCATAAAGCGATCTGTGTTTCAAAAAAGGCATTTGATGAACTTTATCCTTATTTTCCTTATAAAGAAAAATATGAAATAATACCAAATGGAATAGATACAAACAAGTTCTCACCAGAAGGTAAAAAGATTGAAAAGTTTTTAAAATATGAATTTAAGATACTTTATGTTGGAAGACTTGAACCAAGAAAAGGTTTCCCGGTTTTATTAAAAGCCTTTGAATTAATACATGATAAAATCCCGGCAATTTTAATAGTTGTTGGTAAAGGTATAGAGGAAGAAAAATATAAGAGTATGGTTTCTAAGGAATTAAAAGATAAAGTTTTTTTTGAGGGGTTTGTACCACCTGATAAATTGCCAGAATATTATAGAACCTGTGATTTATATGTTGCACCAAGTTTAGGTGGAGAAACATTTGGAATAGTGCTTTTAGAAGGAATGGCATCAGGTAAATGTGTAATTGCCTCAAATATTGATGGATATGATCAGGTGATAAAAAATTTTGAAAACGGAATTCTTTTTGAAAAAGGGAATTATAGAGAACTTTCAGAAAAGATTTTAACTCTCTATAAAGATGAGAAATTGAGAGAGGAAATTGCAGAAAGAGGGTTAAAATTTGCAAAAGATTTTGATTGGGATAAAATAGCCGAAAGGGTTGAAAGGGTTTATTTTAAAGTTTATAAAAATCGGGGCGAGTGGATTTGAACCACCGACCTCCTGGTCCCAAGCCAGGCGCGCTATCCGGGCTGCGCTACGCCCCGGAGAGTTTAATTTTAATGCATAAATTTCTTTGATTTCAATATAATCCTTTTATTTCCTTT
This sequence comes from Caldifarciminota bacterium, assembly GCA_965649125.1. GTDB lineage: Bacteria > Hydrothermota > Hydrothermia > Hydrothermales > Hydrothermaceae > JBDRZD01. The sequence continues at coordinate 17,339 of CBFGJO010000026.1, forward strand.
AAAGCAAGGTTTTTACCAATAACCATATTTTTTAATTTTTCAAAGGCAATTTCCCATTTTCTTGTTCTTAAACCGCAATCAGGTGCAACAAATATTTTATTTATATCTTTAATTTTTTCATAGGCATATAATATTCTATCTCTTATAAGCTCAGGAGGCTCTATGAAATCGGTATGCACATCTATCACACCAAGCCCTATTATAAAATCAAAATTTTTCAAATCTGATAAAATTTTATAACCTTTTCTTACATCTTCCTTTATTCCAGTTTCTCTACTATCCCTATTAGCATATTCAAAATGAATTTCTTTTATTATTCCTTGAATTTTTTCAAGATAGGGGAAAAGCAATTTATAATCTGAAAAGCATATATGGATGCTGAAAAATATATCTTTATAAAGTTCTTTTACTGAATCAATTAAGGAATTTATAAATATATCTATCTCATAAGGTTTTGTTGTTGCAGCAGGTTCATCTATCTGTAAGAATTTTGCACCTGCCTCTTTTAAAGACTTTAAATTTGGATAAATTATATTTTCAGAAATTTCCTTTAAAAATTTTTCTCTTGCAATCTTTTTTCTTTTAATAAAATTTTTTTCCTTTATTTTTCTAATAAAATATTCATCAAATGACCAGTCCATTAAAGTGTATGCACCTGTGATTGGAATTTTAATTTCCTTTTTTGCAAATGATGAAATAGTTTTATATTCATCCAGGTGGTAAAATTTTTTTAATTTTGGTTTATTTATACATGCTGCCTTTCTAAAATACTTATTATCAAAACTCCTTACATACCCTTTAAATTCAAAACCTTTTATATTTTTAATTGGATATTCATACATTTCAACCCTGTGCTGTTCACCATCATAAACCAGATCAATTCCTGTTTTTTCAAGCATCCTTAGTGCAAATAGTGAAGAAAAATATATTATTTTTTCTTTTTCATAAGAATTGAAATTTCCCCTTTTATTTAATATATCAAAAAGTTCCTCAGATTCATTTTTTAGATCTAAAAAGTTTGACCATTTTTTTGCATATTCAATATCCTCATCTAAGAGTTTCTCATTTCTTATCGCCTTTACTCTCCATGAAGGTTTTGCAAGCGAGCCTATTTCATGTGCTAAAAGACCTTTCATTTTATTCTTTTAAGTAAATTAAATTTTTCATCAGCAATTTTTTTAGGCAAGAATAAGAAATCACAGTTTCCGGAAAGGTAAATTTCTTTTGCTATATCTTTTAAATTATCTACAAATTTTTGTAGATCCATTTTTTTCTCTATATAAGAGTTTTCACAGTCAATACATCCTGCCACAAGAATCTTTTCATCATCCCATCTTTTTATTTTTGATAAACTGTTTCTTAAAAAATCAATTCCTATTCCTTTTACTGGTAAAGATATTAAAAATTCAAGGATTCCATCTATATTTCCAAAATAGGTTTGAATTATGACCATATATCCCTTTTTATAAAGATTCTCATAAAAAATTCTTAAAATTTTCTTTTCTTCTTCTATTTTCTTTCTTACAATTACAGGGTCTTCAAAAAAAAAGATGCCTTTTCTTTTTGAGATTATCATATCACATATTTCACTTATCACATCACATATTTTATTAAGTTCAATTCCTTCTGAAAATTCTTT
>CBFGJO010000027.1:0-18435 GCA_965649125.1 Caldifarciminota bacterium
ATTAAAAACTATGAAAAAATTTTTATATGGACCTGTTTTATCAAAGAGATTTGGAAGATCCCTGGGGGTTGATTTATTACCCCATAAAACATGCAATTTCAATTGTGTTTACTGTCAACTCGGGGAAAGTCAAAAACTTACATGTGAAAGAAAGGAGTTTTATCCTTCATCTTCTATCATCTCCTGGATTAAAGAAAATTTAAATAAATATCCTGAGTATGATTTCATAACATTCAGCGGAAGTGGTGAACCACTGCTTTATAAAGGAATAGATAAAATAATAGATTTTTTAAAAAAGTTCCAGAAAAAGCCGATAGTGCTTTTAACGAATGGCTCACTGTTTTATTTAAAAGAAGTAAGGGAGGAAGTTAAAAATGCTCATATCATTGTACCTTCCCTTTTAGCAGGGAATGAAAAAACATTTTTAAAAGTTGCAAGACCATGTAAAAATTTGAAATTTGAAAAAATAATTGAAGGACTTATAAATTTGAGAAAGGAATTTAAAGGCAAAATATTTGTTGAAACAATATTTGTAAAGGATTTAAATGATAAAGAGGAAGAAATTTATGAAATGAAAAAAATAGTTGAAAAGATAAACCCTGATAAAATTTTTATAAATATTCCGACAAGACCTCCTGCTTTAAAATGGGTATCACCTCCTTCTTATGAAAAACTTGAATTGATAAAAAGTATAATAGGTGGAGAAATTGTAAAAGAAAGAAAAATTTATGATGAAAAAATAGACATAGAGGAGATAGTAAATATAATTAAAAAGAGACCTTTATCCTTAGAAGAGATAATGGAAAGAGTTAAAATGGATAAATTAGAAGAAGTTAAAAAAATTTTAAGAAAAAATAAAATAAAATTTGTTAGAATAGAAGATAAAGAATATGCTACTTATTAAATTATTTTTAATTTCAAATTCTTTTTTTGCGGAGGATAAATTAAAGCATTTTTCATTTTGTTTTTTCTTAACAAGTATAGTGTATCAAGAATGTAAATATGATTTTAAAATTAAAGAAAAAAATTCATTATACCTTGCAGTGTCAATCCCTTTAACTTGCGGAATAGCAAAGGAAATTTATGATAAAAAAAGTTATGGTCTTTTCAGTTTAAAGGATATTTTATGGGATATAGGAGGAGTAATTTCAGGCACTTTTTTGATCATATTTTATTAAGGAGGAAAAAATGTATGAAGAAATTCCTTCTCTGGTCTCTGCTTTTTTAGCAGGGTTTCTTTCTTTTGCCTCCCCATGTGTACTTCCTCTTATTCCTGTCTACATCTCCTATATTTCCGGAGTCTCCATTGAAGAACTTCAAAAAGGTAGTAAATTCTTTCCTGTTTTGATAAACTCCTTTATGTTCGTTTTAGGATTTACACTTGTGTTTATCTTTTATGGTGCATCAGCAACAATCATAGGACAGATTATGGCAAAATATAAACAATTTCTCTCAAAAATAGGAGGAATTATAATAATTATTTTTGGAATCCACCTTATAGGTATTTTTAGATTTAAATTTCTTGAATATGAAAAAAAACTAAATTTAAGAAGTAAATCTGTAAGTTATATAAGTTCATTTTTAATGGGAATTGCCTTTTCCTTTGGATGGACACCCTGTATAGGACCTATTCTTGCTTCAATAATTCTCCTTGCAGCACAAAAAGAAACACTTTTTCAAGGGATTTTACTTCTTTTCGTATATTCAATGGGTCTTGGAATCCCCTTTATTTTATCAGGAATATTTATAAATTACTTCTTTAAAGCATTTTCAAAAATAAAGAAACATTTTAGAAAAATAGAAATAGCAGCAGGTATTTTACTTATAATTCTTGGAATACTTGTATTTTTTGATATAATTCATATCCTTTCAAGATTTTTACCAGAGTTTAATGTAGGATAAAAAGTTAAAAAATTTTCCTTCCTACTTGACAAGGTATTTAAAAATACTTTAAAATTTTATTCTGTGGTAAAATGTGGGAAAAAGTGGTATGAATAGAAATAATAGATTAAACAGTGTAGATGGAAAAGGGAGGGTTTCTTTCCCTGTATTTTTAAGAAAAAAACTGGGTAAAAAAATTATTTTAACAAAGGGGTATGACCCTTGTATTTATGTGTATAGCCAAGAAGAGTGGAAATTGTTTATAGAAAGAATAAAAGAAAATTGGCCATTGTACGATATTGAGAAGAGAAAAGCAGTAAGAGAAATAATAGGGATTCATCAGGAGGTTGAATTTGATACTTATGGAAGAATACTTCTACCAGGTAGTTTGATGGAATATGCAGGTATTAAGGATAAATGCCTTTTTATCTCAATGCCAAGATGGATTGAAATATGGAATCCTGAAAGGTATGAAGAGTACCAAAAAGATATAATAGAGAAAATACAAAAGGGTATTATAAAGATGGAGGAATTTCCACTCTGAAATACCATATACCCTGTATGGCTAATGAAGTTTTAAATTTATTAAATCCTTCTAAGGGAGATATAATAATTGATGCAACTTTTGGGTTTGGTGGTCATTCACTTAAACTCCTTGAAAAGGAAAAGGAAATTTTTATAATAGGAATTGAAAAGGATAAAGAGATATTTGAGATTTCAAAAAGGGAATTTGAAAAATATGAAAACATTAAAATTTTTAATGAGGATTTTGAAAATATTGACATTATTTTGAGAGAATTGAATATAAAAGAAATTGATAAAGTTATATTTGATTTTGGAATTTCTTCTTACCATATTGAACATTCAAAAAGGGGGTTTTCCTTTAAAAGAAATGAAATACTTGATTTAAGATATGATACATCAAAAAATCTCCCTTTATGGAAAAAAATTGAAAAATTACAGAGAAAAGAAATTGAAAAAATATTAAAGGAGTTTGGCGAAGAAAGATTTTATAGAAAGATTGCATCTCATATATTTAAAGAAAGAGAAAAAATAAAAACAACAACTGATTTAAATAGAATAATTGAAAAAATTTTACCTTATAGAAGATGGGAAAAAACAAAACAAAGGGTATACCAGGCATTTAGGATTTATATAAACAATGAACTTGAAAAAATAAAAAATGCTCTTTTAAAAGTTTACGAATTTTTAAAAATAAAAGGAAGGATAGTGTGCATCTCGTACCATTCACTTGAGGATAGAATTATAAAAAACTTTTTTAAAGAAAAAAAGATGAAAATAATTACAAAAAAGCCATTAACCCCGAGCATACTTGAAATTAAGGAAAATCCAAGATCAAGGTCTGCTAAACTTAGATGCGCTGAGAAGATATGAAAATGATTTTTAAAACTTTTCTTATATTTTTAATTATTTTTTTAACACTTTATACAAGGGGAAAAATTGTAAGAACTGCATTAGAAATAAAGGAACTTGAAAAAGAATGTGCAAAGATGGAAGAAGAAGTTGACAGACTCAGAAAAGAAGTTGCAGAAATGGAAAAAATTGAGAGTATTGAAAAAATGGCAAGGGAAAAAGGAATCTTGAAATGAAAATCAGAAAAATAATATTACAATTTTTTATATTTGGAATCTTAATTTTTTATATATACCGTCTTATAAATTTTCAATTTTCAAAAGAAGGAAGTTTTTATAAAGAAATGGCAAAAAAACAGTTTTTCATTAAAAGGGTAGTTCAAGGAAAAAGGGGAACGATATATGATAGAAAATCAAAAATTCTCGCAATTTCTTTGAGGAACAAAAATGAATGGGAAAGAAGATATCCATATGGAGAAATATGTGCTCCACTTATAGGGATTGTGGGAGAAGATGGAAAAGGGCTTGAAGGTATTGAGTATTATTATGATAAACTCTTATGCGGGGAAAGGAAAGTCCAGATTCTTTATAGAACAAGAAATGGGAAACTTATAAATTTACCAGATTTTAAAAATAGAGAACCGAAAGAGGGGAAAAGTATTGTCCTTACAATAGATATCGACCTTCAGGAACTCGCTTATAAAAATTTAAAGGAATGTATAATGGAAAACAATGCAAAGAGGGGATTTGTGATAATTATAAATCCAAAAACAGGAGAAATATTAACATGCGCATCCTATCCATCCTTTGACCCTCATAAAATTCCTAAAAACTTTTTACCTGATTATAGACTACTTCCTGTAACATATCTTTATGAACCTGGGTCTGTATTCAAGATAGTAACTTATGCAGCTTTTGTTAAGGAAAAAATGTATAAAAAATTGCAGCAGGTTGATATTACACCAGGCTCTCTTGTGATAAAAGGAATAGAGATTCATGACCCTGAATCCCATTTAAGGAAGAAACAAATCGTTTCTCCTCATGAAGTCATAGTGTATTCATCAAATATTGGAATAAGTAAAATTGCATTATCAATTCCTTCAAAGAAAATATACGAAACTGCTCTTTTAATGGGTTTTGGAGTAAAAACAGGTATAGATTTTCCAGGCGAAGAAACTGGTAAATTGAAAGATTATAAAGAATGGGATGAGCATTACACAGCAAGTTTTTCATTTGGACAGGGGGTTTTTGTAAACGGTCTTCAGATTGGAATTGCCTATGCTATAGTAGCAAATGGAGGTTATTTAATTGAACCCTTTATTTTAAAAGAAATTATAAATGGGGAAATGATTAAATCTAAATCTTATCCCAGAATAATAAGAAAAGTTTTTAATGAAGATGAAATAAAAATTATCAAGAATACTTTGAGAATGGTAATAGAAGAAGGAACTGGAAGAAATGCAAAGATAAGGGGCATTTCTTTATGTGGAAAAACAGGAACTGCCCAGAAATTCGATATTTTTGAAAAAAAATATGAAATGGACAAAGAAATAATGAGTTTTGTTGGTTTTTTCCCGGAAGAGGATCCTGAGTATTTGATCTATATAATGATTGACGAACCAGAAAAGGGAAGATTTGCATCAGAAATTGTTGCTCCTTATTTTAAAAAGATTATCCAGGAGATGCTTCCTATAATAAAACCCATAAAAGAATTTGAAAAGAGTTTGATTGCAAGAAATGAAATTGAGTGAAATTTTAAAAATAGTAAATGGCGAAGTTTTTAACTTTAAAGATGTGGAAATAAATGAAATATGTGATAATTCAAAAGAGGTTAAAAGGGGTACTCTTTTTATATGCATAAAAGGAATTAAAAATGATGGACATAATTTCATAAAAGAGGCAGAAGAAAATGGGGCAATCGCTTTTATATGCGAGAAAAAAATAGATACAAAAAAACCTTTTATAGTTGTTCAAAATTCAATATTTTCACTTCACAAAATTGCAAAAAAAATTTTCGGTCCCTTTGATTTCAAAATAATTGGTGTGACAGGTACAAATGGGAAAACCACATCTGTTTTTTTGATAAGAGAAATACTTGAAAAAATAGGTGAAAAAGCAGGGATGATAACAACAATTTATTCATATTTGAATTCAGAAAAAATTGAAACAGGTTATACATGTCCTCCTCCTTTAATCCTTTATAGAATATTTAAAAGATTTAAGGAAAAAAATGTTAAATGGTGTGTGATGGAAATAACTTCTCATGCTCTTAAATTAGAGAGGTTCTCTGGATTTGAAATAGAAGGTGGAATATTTACAAATTTAACGCAGGACCATCTTGATTTTCATATAACGATGGAGGACTATTATCTTTCAAAGAAAAAGATGTTTGAATATATAAAAGATGGGGTTGCTTCAATAAACATTGATAATGAATATGGAGAAAGACTTTATAGAGAATTAAATTTAAAAAAAGTATCGTTTGGAGTAAAAAAAGAATGCGATTATAAAGGGAAAATAGTCCGAATCTCGCCTTTTTCTATGGAAGTTGAAATAATTCACAAAAAAGAAAAAAGCATTTTATCTACAAAACTTATTGGTAAAATAAACCTTTACAATCTCCTCGGTGTATTCTCTCTTTTAAAAGAAATGGGTTTTGAAAAAGATGCGATATTAAATGGTATCAAGGAATTCAAGGGGGTTCCAGGAAGACTTGAAAGGGTTCCTAACAAAAAAAATAAAAAAATTTATGTTGATTATGCTCATACACCTGATGCCCTTCAAAATGTTTTAATCACATTAAAAGAATTAAATCCAAAAAGACTACTTGTTGTATTCGGAGCAGGAGGGAATAGGGATAAAAGTAAAAGACCCTTAATGGGAAAGATTGCATCAGAGATCGCGGATTTTGTTATTTTAACTTCTGATAATCCGAGATTTGAGGATCCATTAAAAATAATAGAGGATATAAAAAAAGGAATTGAAGAGAAAGAAAAATGTTTGATAAATCCGGATAGAAAGGAAGCAATAAGAATGGGAATAGGTATGATGGAAGAGGATGATATTTTACTTATAGCAGGCAAGGGACATGAAGAATATCAGGAAATCAATGGAACAAGGTATCCATTTAATGATAAAAAAATTGTAAGTGAAATAATTGAAAAAGATGAATATTGAAGAACTTTTAAAAGTTGCAAAAGGAATCAAAATTGATTCAAGGGAAATTAAAGAAGGAGATATTTTTATTGGAATAAAAGGTGAAAAAATACATGGCTCTATTTTTGCAGAAGATGCAATAAAAAGGGGGGCAATTTTTGCATTTGTTGAAAGTGGCTATAAAAAAAGATTTACTCCATCTTCTAAAATTATTGAAGTTCCTGATACTTTAAAGTTTTTATGGAAAATAGCAAGAATAAAAAGGAAAATGAATAAAAATATAAAAGTGATCGGTATAACAGGTTCAGTAGGTAAAACAACATTGAAGGATTTAATTCACCACTTCTTAATTAAATTGAATAAGAATGTTTTAAAAAGTAAAAAAAGTTATAACAATTTTATTGGTGTCCCCTTAACACTCTGTGAAATAGAAAATGAACATGAATATCTTGTATGTGAAATTGGAACAAATAAAAAAGGTGAAATTGAAAAATTAACCAAACTTGTAAAACCCTCTGCAGGAATAATTATAAAAATAGGACCTGCCCATATTGAATTTTTTGGAAATATGAAGGAAATCCTGAATGAAAAAGTAAATCTTTTTAAATTTATAAAAAAACCCAGATATTTAATATTTAATGAAAATAGTTATGGAGCATCTTATATTAAAAAGAATTTCAAAAATGTAATTTTTTACAATATAGAAAAGGAAGATTATAAAATAAACGGGGAAGAAATCAGGTTAAATTATAAAGGAATTATTTTTAAATATAAAGGAGGTGGTTATGGTTTCTTAGAAAATCTTTTATGTGCGTTAAAATGTATTGAGTGTGAAGGTTTTGAAGTTAAGAATTTGAAAGATGCCCTTTTGGATTTCAATATGCCTCCTTTAAGGATGGAAAAAATTGAAAAAAATAACATAACCTTTATTTATGATTGTTATAATTCAAATCCTCTCTCCTGTGAAGCACTTTTTAAAACATATAAGGATTTAAGAAGAAGAAAAATTTTTGTTATGGGAGATATGCTTGAATTAGGAGAGAGAACAAAAAATTATCATATAAAGATTGCAGAAATGGCAAAAGAAAACAAAATAGATATTATACTTGGAATTGGAAAATATACAAAATATACTGTTGAAAGGGCAAAAGAAATTGGAATTTATGCAAAACACTTTGGAGATTTTGGAAAACTTTCAGAAAAATTAAAGGGAATTTTAAAAGAAAATGACCTTGTACTTGTAAAAGGTTCAAGAAAGATGGAAATGGAAAAATTAAAGGAGTATCTCTAATGTTCTACCATCTTCTCTATCCTTTAAAAAAATATTCAATAATATTTAACCTGTTTGGATATATTACAGTAAGGGGGGCACTTGCAGGTATTGTCTCATTTTTTATTGTGCTTATTTTCTCTAAAAAATTCATATCTTATTTAAAAAACAAAAAAATGGTTGAAAGGATAAGTGAGGATTTACCTGAAAGACATAAGGGAAAAGAAGGAACACCAACAATGGGGGGTATTATAATAATAATTGCAACAATTTCAGGAATAGTGCTCTGGGGAGACTTAAAAAATCCATTTTTATATGCAATAATTTTTCTTTTTATCTCTTTTGGAATACTTGGACTTGTTGATGATATTTATAAAATGAAGGGGGAGAAAAAAAGAGGGGTATCAAAAAAAATAAAAATAATTTATCAATCAATTATCACAATTATGTTTTTCTTCATAATGTTTTTCCTGTTTGAAAAAAATTTATTAACAAAAACACAGGTTCTATTTTTTAAAAATTTTCTTTTAAATTTCGGCCTTTTTTATCCTCTCTTTCTCTATTTTGTTTTAGTCGGGACCGTAAATGCGGTGAATCTTACTGATGGTCTTGATGGGCTTGCTATTGGTATTTCTGCGACAGTTGTTGGAGTTTATATAATACTTGCATATGTTGGAGGACATAGGATAATAAGCAATTATTTAAACATTTTATTTATACCAAAAAGTTGGGAAATATCGGTTTTTGGAGCATCACTTTTGGGTGCCCTTTTAGGATTTCTATGGTATAACTTTTATCCTGCTGAAGTGTTTATGGGAGACATAGGTTCACAGGCGATAGGAGGAGCTATTGCGGGGATGGCAATCCTTACAAAACAGGAACTCCTTTTACCCATAACAGGTGGAATCTTTTTAATAGAGGCTCTTTCGGTAATAATTCAAGTAATATATTTTAAAAAAACTAAAAAAAGAGTCTTCCTTTGTGCCCCAATTCATCATCATTTTGAATTAAAAGGGATAAAAGAGCCAAAAATTGTGATAAGGTTCTGGCTTTTAAGTATAATTTTTTCGCTTATGGCTTTAAGCACATTAAAAATAAGATGAAAAGAATTGGAATAATAGGAACAAAAAGAGCAGGCACTTCCTGTGCATTACTTTTAAATAAACTTGGATACAAAATATTTTTATCAGATATTAAAAAAATCCCGTATTCGTATAGGAAAAGACTTCCTAAGGATATATTTATAGAAGAGGAGATTAATTCAGAAAGGATTTTAATGAATGATCTGATAATAGCAAGTCCTGGTGTTTCTGAAAAGGAAAGAATTATTAAAAGGATAAGAGAAAAAGGGATTACTCTGGTTGATGAGATTGAAATCGGTTATAAATTTATTGATGGAAAAATAATAGCAGTAACAGGAACAAATGGCAAATCAACAGTTACAAAATGGATATATGAATGTTTAAAAAATGAAAATGTTTATATGGGTGGAAACATAGGAAAACCTTTAACAGAACTTGCATTTAGAAAAGGAACTTTTGTGGTTGAAACCTCTTCCTTTCAGCTCAAAAGAATAAAATTTTTCAGACCCTATATAGGAATAATTTTGAATATAGATAATGACCATATGGACTGGCATACAAGTTTAGAGGATTATATAAATTCAAAGTTCAACATAATTAAAAATCAAAAAGAAGACGATTTTTTAATAATAGATGAAGAAATTGATTTAAAAGAAAAAATAAAATCAAAAGTATTAAAAGTTTCCACTCAAAAAGAAGTTGAGGGAATATTTTTAAAGAATGGTAAAGTGATAGTTAATTTAGATGGGCATTTTGAAGAAGTAAAAATAAATTTTCCATTAAAACAAAAATTCAATATAAAAAATGGACTTTTTGTCCTTCTCGCTTTAAAGATTTTAGGAAAGGATTTGAAAGAAATAAAGGAAAGGTTTGAAAGATTTAAAGGACTTCCTCACAGGCTTGAATACATAGGAGAAAAGAATGGAATTAAAGTTTTTAACGATTCAAAATCAACAAATCCACATTCGGTGAAAAATGCGATCCTCTCCTTTGAAGGAAATATCATTCTTATAATGGGTGGACTAAATAAAGGATTAAGTTTTAAAGAACTTAAAGGATTAATAAAAGAAAAATGCAGAAGTATTATTTTATTTGGAAAATCAAGGTTTGAAATACTTAAAGATATAGAAGACAAAGAAATAAAAATAGAACTTACGGAAAATGTTCAAAATGCACTCAAAATCGCCTTTAAGATGGCAAAGGTAAACGATACAATACTTTTTTCTCCTGGATGCACAAGTTTTGATATGTATAAAAATTATGAAGAAAGGGGGGAAGACTTCAAAAATGCCTTTAAAAGGATATAGATATATTTATATTTCAGTAATAATATGTTTTATTCTCACCATAATTGGAATTTTTATGCTATACAGTGGAAGTTTTTATCAGATAGCCTTTTTAAATGAGTTTGAATTTGATGTTTTAAAAAATTTATCTATAAGAATAATATCAGCAATAGCAGGATTTATTTTATTCTTAAACGTGCCAAGAAAATTCTGGCAAAAGTATAGTTTTATAAATTTAATAATATGTTTTCTTCTTCTTATAGGGGTTCTTCTATTTGGTCAAAAAATTCAAGGGGCAAAAAGATGGATTGATTTAAAATTTATAAAGTTTCAACCCTTTGAAATATTTAAACCCCTTTACCTTGCTTATATTAGTTCATATTTTTATAAATATGGGAAAAATATACTTTTTACCAGAAAATTGCATTATATAATCTCTGTTTCTCTAATATTTTTCCTTTTAGTTGCTTTAGAGCCAAATTTTAGTTCGGCAATTTCAATAATATTTGTTTTATTTTTACTTTTATTCATCAAAGGATTACCTTTTATTAAAATTTTAAAGTTTTCATCCTTTGCTATTGTTTTTTCTTTAATTATAATTATTACAGGGAAAAGAAGTTTTTCATCCCATTTAATTGAAAGAGTAAAAAGAGAATTTAAAGAAGGGAAAGAGTATGAGCAGGTAATCCAAGCAAAAATTGCAATTACTTCCGGCTCATTTTTTGGTAAAGGAATAGGAAAAGGGGAAGCAAAATACCTTTATTTACCCGAAATTAAAAAAGATTTTATATTTTCTTTAATATGTGAAGAATTTGGAGTAATAGGCGCTATCTCCCTTATCTTTCTATACACTGTAATTATAATTTCTCTTTTAAAAGTTTCTTATAATACAACCGATGAGTTTCTTTCTACTTATACTGCCTCTTTTGCAATCCTCATTTTTTATTATGTAACAGTTCATATAGGGGTAAATATGGGAATATTGCCACCAGCAGGTTTACCTTTACCATTTGTAAGTTTTGGTGGTTCACAACTCCTTTCAAATTTTATGTGTCTTGGAATAATTTTAAGGGCATTAAAGGAAAAAGAAGAAAATTTTGAATATAGAAATTTTGGGAAGATTTTAGTTTTATGAACTTTATAATAATAACAGGAGGCACTGGTGGGCATATGTTTCCTGCATTAAGTATAAAAGAGGAAATGGAAAAAAAGAGTTTCAAAGTAATACTTCTTTTAGGAGGAAATTTGAGAATACCATTTGAAGAAAAATTCACTTCTATAAATGCTGCTCCTTTAACGGGGAAAAGCATTCCAACAATTTTAAAGAATATTTTCATAAACATTAAGGGAGTATATGAATCATTTAAATTTTTAAATAAAAATCCATTCCCTGTAATAGCAACAGGGAGTTACGCATCTTTTCCACTTCTTTTTTCTGCATTTATAAAAAATATACCATACTTTACTCTCGAACAAAATAGTATTCCTGGAAGGGTGAACAAAATATTTTCTAAAAAGGCAAAAATCAATTTTTTAGGTTTTGAACAAAGCAAAAAATATTTAAAGGGTAAAAAAATATTTGTGGGTAATCCTTTAAGAAGATTTAAAGAAATTGGTAAAAAGGAAGCAAGAGAAATTATAAATTTGAATGAGAATGAAAAGGTAATTTTGATATTTGGAGGTAGCCAGGGTTCAAGATTTTTAAATAACCTCGGAATAGAAATTTCAAAAATATTGAAAGATTACAAATTTATAATGATTTGTGGGAAAAATTTTTATGAGGAAATTAAAAAGAAAAAAGAGGAAAATATGCTGCTTTTCCCATTTTATAAAGAGATGGAAATCCTTTATTCTGCATCTGATGCAGCAATAACAAGAGCAGGTGGTATTACAATATACGAACTTCTTTATTTCGGAATCCCTTCTCTTTTAATTCCATTCCCTTATGCAGCAGATAATCATCAATTTTACAATGCTAAATACATTTCTCAAAAATATGATTTTTTTGAAATGATTGAAGAAAAAGATGCAAAGATAGATAAAGTAACTCAAAAACTGGAAAAATTACTTTTTAAAAAGGGAGAAAAAATAAGATTTTTTGCAGAAAAAAGAATAGTGGAGGAGATTGAATGCTTTTTAAATTAAAAGGGATTAAAAAATTGCACCTTATTGGAATTGGCGGAAGCGGAATGAGTGGTCTTGCAGAAATTTTACTTTCTATGGGTTTCAAAATCACAGGTTCTGATATTAAGAAAACCGAAGTTACAGAAAGGCTTGAAAAACTCGGTTGTAAAATATATTACAATCATTCTCCTTTAAATGTAAAGGGAGCCAATCTTGTTATCATTTCCTCAGCAATAAAAGAAAATAATCCCGAGGTGCGGGAAGCAAAAAGATTAAATATACCTATAATAAGAAGACTTGAAATGGTTGCAGAATTAACAAGAGCAAAATATTCAATCTGTGTATCAGGAGCGCATGGTAAGGGAACTGTTACAAGTATGACAGCAAAAATATTAGAAGAAGCAGGGTTTTCACCAACAATTATGATTGGAGGAATAATAAAGGGACTTGGAACAGGAAGTTTCCTTGGAAAAGGCAAATTCCTTGTAGCAGAGGTTGATGAGAGTGATAAATATTTCTTGAATTTGTTCCCAACAATTGGAGTTGTAACAAATATTGATAGGGAGCACCTTGAGACATACAAAAATTTAAAAGAGGTAAAAAAGGCTTTTAAGGAATTTTTGAAAAGGGTTCCTTTTTATGGATGTGTGATAATCAATGGTGAGGATAAAAACTTATTAGATATTGTTAAGGATATCAAAAGAAAAATAATAACTTTTGGTTTGAAAGAAAAGTTTGATATACATCCTGAGAAAGTAGAACTTCATGGAACATACTCTGTTTTCAATATAAAATATGATGGGGAAAATGAAAATATAAAGATAAACTTACCAGGTAAACATAATCTCTTAAATGCACTTGCAAGTATTTCGGTTGCTTACGAATTGAGAATATCTTTAAAAATAGTAAAAAAGGCTCTTGAAGAATTTAAAGGAATGCATAGAAGATTTGAATTCAAAGGGGAGAAAAAAGGGATTGGATGGCTTGACGATTACGCACATCACCCATCAGAAATAAGAGAAACACTCATAACCTGCAAAAATTTCTGGAAGAAAGGAAGAATTATTGTTATATTTCAACCCCATAGATATACAAGAACTTATTACTTATATAAAGATTTTGCAAAACCTTTATCAATTTCTGATATACTCTTTTTATTACCAGTATATCCTGCTGGCGAGAAAAAAATAAAAGGAGTTAAAAGCAAATTGATATACGATGAAATTAAAAAGATAAAAAAGGAAGTTTACCTTGTAAATGAAAAGAATCTCGAAGAAAAAATTAAGAAAATTTTAAAAAAAGGAGACCTCCTTGTGTCCTTAGGGGCTGGCGATGTCTGGAAAATAGTGGAAAATATTTTTGAAAGATTATGAAGGGAATTATAAAAAATTATCCATTAAAGAAATTAACAACTATAAAAGTGGGGGGGAATGCGCTTTTCTTTTTCGCACCAGAAAAAATAGAAGAAATTTTTGAAGCAATTAACTTTTCAGAAAAAAATTCGGTGCCCATCTTTATACTTGGTGGCGGATCAAATTGCATTTTCGGAGACGGAATAATAGAAAGATTAATAATTTCAATGAGTAATTTAAAAGAGATAAAGGTAGAAGAAAATAAAATTATTGTAGAGGCAGGAGTAAAAACACAGAAAATTCTTAAAGAATGCGAGGATAAAAATCTTTCAGGACTTGAATTCATTGCAGGTGTACCTGCAACAATTGGAGGAATGATTTATATGAACTTCGGGAGCATGGGGAAAGAAATTTGTGAATATTTAAAAAGATTAAGAGTAATAAAAGGAAAGGAGATAAAAACCTTAGAAAAAGATGAATTAAAATTTTCTTATAGAAAAGGAATTCAGGATGGAATAATAATAAGGGCGGAATTTGAACTTGAAATAAAGGATAAAAAGGAGATAAAAGAACTAAAAAGAAAAGTAATTTCTTTAAGAAAAGAAAAACAACCAATTGATAAGAAAACATCTGGATGCATATTCAAAAACCCACCTAAAAATTTTGCAGGGAAATTGATTGAAGAATGTGGACTTAAAGGGAAAAGGATAGGAGATGCAATGGTGTCATTAAAACATGCAAATTTTATAGAGAATATTGGAAATGCAAGATTTGAAGATGTGAAAAATTTAATAGAATACATAAAAGAAAAGGTTTATGAAAAATTTGAAATAAATCTTGAAGAGGAGGTAATAATAATTGAAAAGTAAAAAAAGAAAAAAAACAAAAAAGAAATTTTTAATAATATTTTTAATAGTATTTCTATTCGGTTTCTTATTTAAAAATAAAATAACAAATCTGGGAGCAAAAAGAGAATATTTTGAACCTATATGTAAGTTAAAGGGAAATATTTTTGCTAACGAGGAAGCAAAACTTATAAAAGTATATGAGAATATGAATTTACCTTATATAAAGGGTAATGTAGAAACAATTTTTAATAAAAAAATATCTTCTCTTTATCCCTGTATAGAAATTTTAAAAATAATTAAAAAAGATTTTCCAGAATTTTTTGATTCAATAGAATGCATTGATTTAGAGAGTTATAAAATAATTTTTAAAAATAAAAAAATGGCAACTTTAGGTCTTGGAAATTTTGAAGAAAAAATTGTTTTTTTATTTGAAAATTATAAATACATTAAAGATGAAATTGATTTGAAAATTTTAAGTTTTAAAAAAAAGGAGGATTAATTGTGTCTAATCAACAGCTTATTGTGGGATGTGATTTAGGGAGTTATAAAGTTGTAGGATTGGTTGGTATTAAAGAGGAAGATAAAATAAAAGTTTTGGGATGGGGGGAAGCAGAGAGTAAGGGGATTGAAAGGGGTGTAATCGTCAATATTGAAAAAGCCTCAGAAGCAATAGAAGAAGCGTTTCAAGGAGCATTCAGAATGGCAGGAAAGGAGAAAAAAGAAGTGATGGTTTCAATCTCAGGTGAACATGCAGAAGGGAAAATTGAAAAAGGATTTGTAGTTATTCAAACTCCTGATAATGAGATAAGAAGGGATGATGTGAAAAAGGTAATAGAGCAGGCTAAAACAAGGTCTTATTCAGAAGAAAAGGAAGTGATTTTTGTCTATCCTAACCACTTCATAGTAGATGACCAGAAAGGAATTAAAGAGCCAGCAGGAATGATAGGATTAAAACTTGAAGTTGAAGCCTTTGTTTTAAGAGCAAAAAAGAATATATTAAAAACAATAGAAAAATGTTTCAAAAGGGCTGGTTTTGAAATAGAAGGATATGTGACCCAACCAATTGCTTCTTCCTTCGCAGTTTTAGATGAGGAAGAAAAAAGTCAGGGATGTGTTTTGATAGATATAGGAAAAGGAACAGCGGACCTTGCAATATGGAAAGATGGTGGAATCCAGTATACAAGCACTTTAAAAGTTGGTGGAGACTTTTTAGTGAATGACCTTGCCACATGTCTAAAAATACCCAAAATGAAGGCTGAAGAGATTTTGAAAAAATATGGTTTTGTTCATCCAAAATTTGCAGAGGGAAAAGAGGTGCTTTTGGTTGAAAGAACAAGTGGAAGACCACCTGTAAAGGTGACTCCAGAAGAATATGCACAAATAACTGAGGCAAGACTTATTGAGATATTCAGATTTTGTGAGTCAGAAATGCTTAAATGGGGAGGAAAAGACAGCCTCGTAGCAGGAGTAGTTTTAACAGGAGGATATGCTAATCTTGAAGGAATAGAAGAAATAGCAGAAGAGGTTTTTAACTTAAGTGTGATTAAAAAGGGAGCACAAAGTATGATTGGAGTATCAGATGAATTAAAACACCCTTCTTATTCAGCAGCAATAGGAATTTTAAAAATAGGAATAATGGAAAGAGAAAAAATTAAGAAAATGAAAAGGAAAAGTTTTTTTAAAAAAATAATTGATTTTTTGGAGAAAATTTAAAAAGGAGGTAAAATGATAAAGTTTGCTGAAAGCCCTTATAAAGGAATAACAATAAAAGTAATAGGTATAGGAGGAGGTGGCTCCAATGCAGTATCCTATATGAGTAAAAACAGTATTAAGAATATTATAACAATCGCATTGAATACAGATGCCCAGCACCTTGCAAAAGTTAATGCTGATGAAAAAATAGTGATTGGCAAAAAAACAACGGGTGGACTTGGAACAGGGGGAGACCCTGAGAAAGGTAAAGCTGCCATGGAGGAATCACTTGAAGAAATTAAGGAAAAAATAAAAGATGCTGACCTTGTTTTTTTGACAGCCGGACTTGGTGGTGGAACAGGAACTGGTGGAATCCCTGTGCTTGCGAATTTAATCAAAGAAATTGGAATACTTTCAGTTGGAGTTGTAACCAAACCTTTTAGAGAAGAAGGAAGAAAAAAAATGGAGAAAGCAGAAAGAGCCCTTCTTGAACTAAAAGATAAAGTAAACACATTGCTTATCATACCTAATGATAAACTTCTTCAAGGTGATCAAAAAATGTTATTCAAAACCGCTCTTGAAAAGGTGGATGATGTTTTATATAGAGCAGTAAAAGGAATTGTGAACATTATTCAGGAGCCAGGATACATAAATGTTGATTTTGCTGATGTAAAAAATATACTAACGCTTGGTGGAAGAGCGATAATAGGAATAGGAGAAGGAAAAGGAGATAAAAGGGGAATTGAGGCAATAAAAAATGCAATCTCCTCACCCCTTTTAGAAGAAGTTGATATAAAAAAGTCTAAGGGTACACTCATCAATATAAGAGGAAAAGATATAACAACCCAGGAGATTCAAGAGATTTTTGGTTACCTTGCTTCAGAGATAAATCAGAAAGAAGAAATAGAAACAATATTAGGAGTTGACATTACTGATGAGATTCCTGAAGGAACAATTGAAATTACACTGATAGCGGCAGGTATAGAAGATGAAAGGATAAAGAAAAAGGAATTTGAGCCTTTCCCTGAAAGAACTTCTGAAGAAGAAATTACAATTCCAGCATTTTTAAGAAAATTTCGTAAGGAAGATAAAAAACTTGAGTATCCCGAGGACGGAGATACCGAAATTTAAAAATTAATAAAAATAGTGAGCATTTCACCTTCAGAGGAATTAATTTTTACTCCATTATGAGAAATTTCTAAATCTTTAATTTTCTTTTCTCCTTTAAAATCAAGAAGTTTTAATTCCTTTGGTAAAATAGGGAAATTCATATTAAAAGAATCTCCAATAGAAATCCCCCTTAATATAAATTTCCTAAGATCAACCTGTCTCATTGAATAGAGAAGAAAGACCCCATCTTTTATTATAAACATTTTGCCCATATCTTTTTCTTTAATCTTAAGGGGCGAATAAATAAATGGTAAAAATTTTTCCCATATACTTTTTTCATTTTCTGGAAATGGATAAAATACAATTAAAAAAGGACCTTCTTTCAAGTTTATTTCTATTCCATTCTCATTAATTTTAAAAAAATAGGGAAACGGAGAAAAAATTGCAAAATTAAGGCTATGAGGATATAAAAGATAAGCAAAACCTTCTTTTTTTGCATTCAAAATTTTAAACCTATGGGAAAGAGTTTTTACAATTTTATCTTTCAAATCAAGCTTAAAAAGAAGCTCACAATTCTTCCCCTTTATATCTCCTTCAAATATTACATAAGGATAGAATTGGGAAAATATTTTTTTTAATTTTATTTCTCCTTTAGGAAGTTTAAAATTCTCAAAATATATTTTATAATACTTTCCTTTTTCAAAGAAAATTTCCTTTAAAGAATCTTTTACAATTTTTTCCCTTTTTTTTATTTCAACACTCAAATTTAAAGGAGAAAAATCTTCTCTTTTTTTATGAATAAAAATAAAATTATTTCCAATTCTCCTTACTTTAAAATTCTTTTGGATTTTTAAAAATTCCTTTTCATCAGTAAACTCAAAAGGTTTTATTTCCCTGATTAAATACTTTTTTCTATCAGGAAAAAAAAGCGGAAATGGGTAGGGATTAAAGAGTTTGCCATTCTCTATATTCTCAAATCCCATTTTTCTCAAAACTTTATTTAAAATAATTTTAAATTCTTTTAAATTTAATTTCTTTTCAAAAATATAAGTAAATTCTTCAAAAATATAATCAATTAAAAGTGAAAGGTTTAAAGAGTTTGAGAAGCCAGAATATGAAATGAGATATTCTGTTTTGAAGAGTAAATCTTCAATCTTTTTTAAAAGGATTGAATTCTCCCTTTTATCTTTATACCAGAAATTTTCGGAATTCTCAAAGTATTTTTCAGTTAAGTAGAAAAATTCTTCAGGGGAAGAATTAA
>CBFGJO010000028.1:0-17808 GCA_965649125.1 Caldifarciminota bacterium
TATCTTTTACTTTCAGGCTTAGAAAGATTCTTAATAGAATTTTTAAGAATGACTACAAGAAGTTTTATAAAGTTTTTAAGTGTTGCTCAGATTATAGCAATATTTATAATTATTTCAGGAATTATAATATTATGGAGGAAATCAAAAGAGCATTAAAGAATAGTAAGATTTTTAAGGGTCTTCCAGATGATGCAGTTGATTATATTTCAAATTATGTAAATTTAAGAGAATTTAAAAAGGGAAGAATAATATTTTTTGAAGGTGATAAAGGCAAAATACTTTATATAATAAAAGGCGGGAAAGTTGCTGTGATAAAGAAGGATAGTGAAGGAAAAGAAAAAATAATAGCAATTTTATCAGAGGGTGATTTCATTGGTGAAATGGCTTTAATTGAAGAAAGTGAGAGGTCTGCAACATGTAAAGCAGAAGAGGATACACAACTTTTACTTTTTACAAAAAGGGCTTTTGATGAAATATTTGAAAATAATCCAAGGGTTGCCTGTATCATTTTGAGGGAAATCGCAAGGGTTTTATCTTGTAGATTAAAAGAGACGACAGATAAAATAATTTAATGAGAATAATACTTTTTACAGGTAAAGGGGGTGTTGGGAAAACAACAATTGCAGCAGCAACAGGTGTTTTTCTTTCAGAAAATAAATTAAAAACACTTGTAATCTCAATAGATCCTGCCCATTCTTTGAGTGATGTTTTAGAAAAGGAAATTTTACCTGAGCCGACAAAGATTAAAAAGAATCTGTATGCACAGGAAATTGATGTGTATTATTCTGTTCAAAAACACTGGAAGGCATTAAAAAGTTATTTGAAGGCTTTATTTGAATGGAGGGGATTGGATGAGATAATAGCAGAAGAGATGTCAATCCTGCCGGGGATGGAAGAGATTGCTGGATTTTTATGGGTTGATTTTCATTTTAAAAATAAAGAGTATGATGTTATAATACTGGATTCAGCACCAACAGGTGAAACCCTTAGATTTTTATCTTTACCAGAGATTGCTGAATGGTGGTTTAGAAAAATATTCCCGATCCAGAGGAAGATAGTAAAAACAGTTCGGCCAGCATTAAAAAAGATAACAGATTTTCCAATTCCGGAAGATGAAACTTACGATGATGCTCAAAGACTTTTTGATTCCCTTTATTCATTACATAAAATAATGCAACATCCTGATATATCAAGTATAAGAATTGTTACAAATCCTGAAAAGATGGTTTTGAAAGAAACACAAAGGGCATTTACATACCTTCATCTTTTTGGATATCCTGTTGATGCTATTATGATAAATAGAATTATAAAAGAGAAAAATTTTGATGAACTTATGAAAGTTCAAAAGGAATACATTCAAAAACTTGAAGATTTCTTTTATCCTATCCCTGTTTTTAAAATAGATTTTTATAAAGAGGAAGTGATTGGCTATGAGAAACTGTTAAAGTTTGCTGAGAATATTTATCATGATAAAAATCCAGCATCAATATTTTATAAAGATATACCTTTTGAATTTAAAAGAAAAGAAAATGGATATGAGATAATTTTAAAATTGAAAAATGTTGATAAGGGGAAAGTTGAAATAATTCAGAATCTTGAGGAGATTATAATTACGATTGGTAATTTCAAAAAATATCTTTACCTTCCAAGGAATTTAACGAATTATAAGGCAAAAGGAGCAAAAATTGAGGAAGGAAACCTCATTATATTTCTTGAACCATCATAATTTTTTTGATTTTATAGTTTCTTATACTTTAATATTAAAAAATGCTTTTTGACCTTTTAAAAGAGATTGAAAATGAGGAACATAAATTATTAAGGGAAGCAGTAAGAAAATTTGTTAAAGAAAGAGTTTCCCCTATTGCAAAAGAAATTGATGAAAAGGATGAATTCCCGAAGGATATATTTAAAGAAATGGCTGAACTTGGATTTACAGGTATAATGATTCCGGAAGAATACGGTGGTTTAGGAGATGATGTGCTTTCAGCGGTTATTGTTCTTGAAGAAATTTCAAGAGAAAGTCCTTCACTCGCACTTTCTCTTCTTGCTCATTCAGTTCTATGTGCTCACCCGATTTTAAGGTTTGGTAATAAAACTCAAAAGGAAAAATATCTTCCACTCCTTGCAAAAGGTGAAATAATAGGTGGGTTAGCGATAACAGAGCCTGATGCTGGTTCTGATGCATGTGGTATAAAAACAGTTGCAAAAGAAGAGGGTGATAAATTTTTAATAAATGGAAGTAAGATATTCATAACCAACGGTTCAATAGCAGATGTTCTGCTTCTTTATGTGAAGACCTCCCCTGAAAAAGGAAAGGATGGTATGTCTGCATTTATCTATGAAACAAATTCTCAGGGTTTTTATGTTAGTAAGAAATTTGAAAAATTAGGAATGAGGGGTTCACCAACTGCTGCCCTTTTCTTTGAAAACTCTCCCTGTCCTAAGGAGAATCTTTTAGGTGAAAAAGATAAGGGATTCAATATTCTTGTTAAATGTTTTGAAGTTGAAAGAATAACAATTGCGTCAATTTCAACAGGAATTGCGCTCTCTGCTTTGGAATGGCAGATAAAGCATTCACGGGAAAGAAAACAATTTGGTGAGTTTATAGGTAATTTTGAGATGATCCAGCAAAAGATAGCGGATAATTCAGCAAACCTTGAAGTTATAAGAACATACCTTTATTTGCTTGCAAAAAACTATGATTTTAAAAAGGATAACAGGATAGAGAGTGCAAGCATAAAGCTTTTAGCAGGTGAACTCGGTGTTAAAATTTCCCTTGATGCAATTCAGATTTTAGGTGGATATGGTTATACAAAGGAATATCCTGTTGAAAGATATTTAAGGGATGCAAAACTTATGGATATAGGGGCAGGAACATCAGAGATAATGAGATATATAATAGCAAGTGTTGTTTTAAAAAAATATTTAATTTAGGAGGGATTATGAATGAGAGGGTTGCAATTGTTGGTATTGGGTATACCCAGTTAAGACCGGTCTCGCCAGATGTTTCTTTCAGGGAAATGATATATGAAGCTGCTGTTCGTGCATATAATGACGCAGGGATAGAACCTAAGGATGTTGATACTTTTGTTGCAATTTCAGAAGATTACAATGAAGGAACAGCAATATTTGATGAATATGTTCCTGACCAACTCGGTGCTGTTTTAAAACCTGTTCATACAATAACGCAAGATGCGATAACTGCTATTTCTGCCTGTGTTATGCAGATAAAGACAGGTCTTTTTAATATTGCAGTTTTAGAAGGACATTCAAAAGCATCAAACATTCTCTATCCTTCTCATATAGAGGCATTTGCCCTTGACCCTATAACTGTAAGACCACTTGGGTTTAACCCGCTTTTCCTTGCAGGTCTTGAGATGCAAAAATTTTTACTTGAAACAGGAAATACCGAATACCATGCTGCCCTTGTTGTGTCAAAGAATAAAGAGAATGCAATGAAAAATCCGATTGCTGCATATCCAGGTAAAATCTCTATCTCAGATGTTCTTTCCTCAAATCCAATCTCTTTTCCTTTAAAAGAACTTGATATCTCAAAAAGTGCTGATGGTGCTTTTGTTATTATTCTTGCAAAAGAAAGCATTGCAAAGAAATTATCAAATAAACCAGTTTATATAGAAGGAATTGGCTGGTCCCAAGAAACACCTAATATAGAGATGAGGGATCTTTTAAATGCTTTATATCTTACATATGCAGCCAATATGGCTTACTCTCAGGCAGGTATAAAAAATCCATTGAAAGAGATAAATTTTGCAGAGGTTGATGATACATTTTCCTATAAGGAATTGCAACATATTGAGGCACTTGGTATTGCCCGTTTTGGCGAAAGTGGGAATATGCTTGAAGAAGGATATTTTGATTTTGATGGTGAAATTCCTATAAATGTTTCTGGTGGCTCTCTTGGCTCTGGTAACCTTTATGAGGCTAACGCGTTAAGGGGGGTATGTGAAGCAGTCCTTCAACTAAGGGGGGAGGCAGGTGAAAGACAAATTCCAGGTTGTGAAATTGGGCTTGTAGCCTCCTGGAAAGGTCTTCCAAGCGCATCAGGTGGTGTTTTAATTTTATCAAATAGGGAATAAGGAGGTGGATATGCATTTCCCGCAAAAGGTTGCGGTTATTGGTGCAGGTATGACAAAATTTATGAGGAGGGCAAAAGAAACAGGCAAGGAACTCGCTTTTTTAGCAGCAAAGATGGCACTGGAAGAAGCAGAACTTGATATAGATGATATTGATGCTGTTGTCTGTGTTTCCGCACCTGATGCCTTTGATGGGGTCCATATGAAAGGTGAGTATCTTGCAGATGGTGCTGGTGCCTTTTGTAAATCCTATATGAGATCATATGTAGGAGGCGGTTCCGGTGTTTTTGCAATAATAAATGGATGGTATCATATAGCATCAGGATATTTTAGAACCTGTCTTGTTGTTGCTGAGGAAAAGATGTCATCCTCAATGCCCCATCCGCAGGGGATATTCAATGCAATATATGATCAATTCCTTGAAAGACCGCTTGGTGTTAACCTTTTATGGATATTTTCACTTGAAATGAACAGGTATATGAATGTTCATAACATACCTCTTGAAACAATTGCACTTGTTTCTGTTAAAAATAAGAGAAATGGACTTGACCATCCCTGTGCTCAGGAAGGGATACCAGGTAATTATACTGTAGAAGAAATTGTTAATTCTGAAATAATGTGCTGGCCAGTTACAAGATTGATGGTATCACCGGTAACAGATGGTGCTGCTGCTATTGTCCTTGCTCAAGAAGATTTCGTTAAGAAAAGATACAAAGATCCTGTATGGATTGAAGGTGTTGGGTGGCATCTTGATACATCTTACTGGACAAATAGGGATCTATATTATCCAAGGTATGTGGAATATGCAGCAAGGATGGCATATGATATGGCAGGAATAAAGGAACCAAGAAAAGAGATACATGTTGTAGAACCTTATGACCCTTTTGCCTATAAAGAACTTCATCATCTTGAAGGTCTTTTACTTGTAGATAAAGGTGAGGCTCCAAAGCTCTTAGAAAAAGGTTTCTTTGACAGGGATACTGAAAATGGTATTCCTTCTTCTCCTTCAGGTGGTCTTTTAGGTGTTGGAAACCCAATTGCTGCCGCAGGTCTTATGAAGGTGATTGAAATTTACTGGCAACTTAAAGGAAAGGCAGGGAAAAGACAGGTAAAAAGGGAAGTAAAAAAAGGGTTAGCCCAGGCATGGGGTGACCTGATGCAGGTAGGAACTGTTGTTATTCTTGGAAAATAGGGGGAAAAATGGAATTTAAAGGCACACCTTTAAAAGATAGTGATATTAAAGAGAAAAAAGTTTTGTATACTGACTGGTATGTAAAGGCTCACTATGCCTGGGATTGTGGAATTGCCTTATCAAAATTCTTTGAAGGACTTAAAGAAGGAAAGATCTATGGAAGAAGTTGTCCTGAATGTAAGAGGATAATGGTTCCTCCAAGGATGTTCTGTGAAATATGTTTTAGACCAACTAATAAATGGGTTCTATTAAAAGATACAGGGAGAATAAATACATTCTCTGTTTCTTATCTTGCGTGGGATGCATCAAGAATGAAAAAACCGAATGTTCCTGCTGTTATTGAGATTGATGGTGCATCAGAAGGGATGGGGATACTCCATCTTGTTGCTCATCCTGAAAAAGTTGAATGGGAAAACCTTGAAGAAGTTTTAAAATTTATAAAAGTTGGGACAAGGGTAAAAGCAGTATGGAAACCTGAAAATGAAAGAATAGGGGCAATAACTGATATAAAATATTTTATACCAATAAAGGAGGAGTAATGTTTGAGAAAATTGAAAAGTTTGAGAAAATAAGGGTCTGGAAGGGAGAAAAACCTGGATGGCATAGATATACTTATGGAACCGGATATGAAATATTCTTTAAAAATATTATGGATAAAAAATTTGTTGCAGGAAAATGTAACCTCTGTGAAAAGCTTTTTATTCCGCCAAGGATATACTGTGAGAAATGCTTTGAAGAAATAAATGAATTTGTAGAGATTAAAGAACTTCCATATATTTATTCATACACATTTCTATTTAAAGACCTTGAAGATAATGACTTAAAGGAACCTGAAATTGTTGTTTTTTTAAAATGGGAAAATGTAGAAGGTGGAATAATTCATAGATTAAAAGAAGTTCAGATTGAAGAAGTTTCTCTCGGTATGAAACTTGAACCTGTTTTTAAAGAAAAAAGAGAAGGAAGCATAAACGATATTTTATACTGGAGACCAAAAAGATAAGAAAAGTTAAGAAGGGAATAAGTTTGACAAAATTTTTTTTAAAACTTTATAATTTATTTTTAAAATCAAGTTTGTTGACAGGGTAACGGGAAGCAGGTGGGAATCCTGCGCGGCCCCCGTCACCGTGATAAGGGTTTTCCCTTTCCGGGGTGGTTACCCGCCACTGGGTAAGAAGGTCTTAATGGCTACTTACCTGGGAAGGTGGGAAAGGGAAAGAAACCCTTTAAGCCGGGAGACCGACCCTGTCAAAAAAGTTTAAGCCCCCGGGGGTAAGGGGTTTAAAATTCTCTAATTTTCTTTTTATTCCCCTCCCTCGGAAATTGTTAAAAGGAGGTATGATGAAATGGTTATTGATATGGATGGTGATCCAAATAGAAGTAAAAGAATACATATTACCAGTTCAGGAGATAACATCAACCCAGTATTCCCAGGAAGTTTATAAATCAAAATCTCCAATGAGTTATCTCACCTTATTTCAGATTAAATCGTTAAATCCAATTTCTTTTGATAACCTTTTCCTTTCTCTACCCGGTCTTTTTATTCTTCCAAATGGAAATCAAGGGATGCTCTCTACCTGTCTTTTAAGGGGTTTCTCCTCAAAGGAAAGTTATTTTTATTTTGACGGGTTTAAATTAAATACAAAAAGGACCGAATCGTTCAACCTTTCATTATTACCCCTTATAGATTATGAAAGGATTGAAATATTAAGGGGGGGAAATAATGTATTCTTTGGTGAAGGACCTTCTGGTGGGATAATCAATCTTATTTTACCAGAAAGTAAAAGAAGATATGCAAGGATTAAAACAGAATTTGGCTCATTCGGATATAGTTCCCAGGAATTTCTCTTAAATCTTCCTTTTGAATATAATCTTTTCTTTTTATTTTCACAAACTCATAAAGATGGAAACGATCCTTTAAAATATAGAGGATTTGAATTAAAAAGGGAAAATTCTGATTTCACAAAAAAGAGTTTTTTAATAAAACATTCAAAAGATGCATACGAACAGATATTCATTTTTTCTGAAGACAGAGCAGGTATCACAGGTCCAATTTATGATTTTTACAATGATTCAGCATATATTTCAACACCGGATGCAAGGGAAAAGGATGAAATAATTTTATACGGAATAGGGTTTAATACAGAAAATTACTATATAAAAAATCAGATTTTAAGGGATAGACTGAATTATTCTGATCCATTATGGGGGGATACATCCTACAACCAGAGTCTCCTTTTAAGGAGTTCAGGTGGATATAAAATCAAGTTTGGGAAAGCAAGAATTCATATTGGTTATGAAACCTTTAGAGAAAATATAAAGATTTTTAAAGGAAATACAATAAAACCAGAAGATACGATAAATTCATTAAATCTTTCAGCAGGAATAGAAATCCCTGAAAGGATTGAGCCATTCTTTTATTTAAGTAAGGATTTTGCCTATAAAGAAAAATTTATTCCTTTAAAAAGCGGGCTTTCCATTTATTTGAATAATTACTCAAAGTTTTCATTCATATATTCTAAATCAATTAAAAATCCAACCTCTTTTGAAAGAATATGGTATCAGGAATTTCCTGGATATATAATAAGAGGTAATCCGGATTTAAAACCTGAAAAATCAGAAGGATATGATGTTTTAGTGAATATCTTTCCAGAAAAATTACCATTTTACCTCAGTATAACAAATTTCAGAAAGAATTCAAGGGATTTGATTGAATGGTTAAGTTATATAGATACAAGCGGTACTTTTATTTCAGAGCCAAAGAATTTTTCAAAGGGTTATCTTAAAGGATATGAATTTGAATTCAAAACTGGTAAAAAGAACATTTTTCTAAATATTTTTTATACATATACAGATGCAAAGAATTTAAAAGAAGGGAGAAGAATTTATTATATCCCATGGCATTCTTTAAGATTTGAATTCATTTTAGATTATGAGAGGTTTTCGTCAGGAATCTCCTATTCCTACCAGTCAAAAAGATTTACTTCTATTACAAATTTGAGCGATATATCCCTTTTAAACTTTTCTTTCAAACTCAAAAAATTATATTTCTTTGATTTATCATTTTGTATTTACAATTTTTTAAATAAAAACTATGAATTTGTTCCTGGATATCCAATTGAAGGGAGAAGCTTTAAAATAGGGATTGAAATGGAAAAGGAAATGGTATGGTTCTAATAAGTTTATTACTTTCAATAATTCTTTATGATGACTCAGGAAATAAATTATCAATCCATTCTCCACCTGAAAGGGTTGTTTCCCTTTCTCCAAATCTAACAGATTTTTTGATATACTTTGGGCTTGAAGATAAAATTGTGGGTAAAACTTATGTTGATAAAATAAAGGGTGAGGATGTTATACTTCCGCAGGGTTTTTTATCAAGAGAGAAGATTTTAAAGTTAAATCCGGATATTGTTTTCGCGGGTGATATAAATTCAATTGATGATATAGAGTGGATGAGGAAGAATAAGTTAAATGTTTTTTATATTTCAACAAAGGATTTAACGGGTATAATAGATGCTTTTATAAAATTTGGGAGAATTTTCGGGGTTGAAAAAAATGCAATTTTTAAATTAAAGGGGTTTCTTGATACAATTTATAAAGAAAAAAAAGAATTTAAAGGAAACGCAATTGTTATACTTGATTTAAAAGGGGGGATATGGTCCTGTGGAAAAAATACATTTATTGATGAACTTCTTGAAATTTCAGGATTTAAAAATTTTATAAACTTTTTTGAAGGATATAAGATAGTTTCAAAGGAAAAGATAGATTTTGAAAAGATAGATTATTTCATAGTTTCCCATCCAGATGTTCTAAATGATCTAAAAAATGAAAATTTTTATAAAAAAATAAAGGATAAAATATATGTTATGAAAAATTATGAATACTTCACAAGACCCTCACCTTTTATTTTAAGAGCAATTAAAGAATTGAAGGAGATAAAGTGAGAAAATTTTTGTTTTTTCTTTCCCTTATTTTTATAATTTCAATTTTAATAGGACCTGCAGGTTTTGATAGAGAGATAATTCTGAATTTAAGAATTCCAAGGGCTTTAACCGCGATATTTGCTGGCTCATCTCTTTCCCTTTCCGGTCTTTTACTACAGACACTTTTTAAAAACCCACTTTTAGAACCATATTTAATAGGGACATCATCAGGTGCTGCTCTTTTTTCTTTTTTCTCCTTATTTATCCCTTTAAATTTTATTTTAAAAACTCCTTTATTTTCATTTATTGGTTCAATTTCTGCAATCTTTGTCATAATTCTAATTTCAAAATTTTTAGAATATAATCCTTACAAAATTTTACTTTTAGGGATTTCAATTTCTCTTCTTTTTTCTTCAATTTTAGCATTTTTGATATATTATTCTCATTCTGAGAGAATCCAGGTTTTCTTTTACCTTTTTGGAAGTTTGTCAAGGTCCTCCTGGTTTTCCTTTTTTATAATTTTTTTCTCTTTTATTTTTACATTCCTTTATTTTTTGATGAAAAGTAAGGAACTTGATATAATTTTACTTTCTGAAGAGGAAAGTTTTTCCTTAGGAGTTGACCCTAAAAAAATGTATATTAAAATTTTATTACTCTCTTCCTTTTTAACAGGAATAACTGTTTCATTTACAGGAATAATAGGATTTATAGGGCTTATTGTTCCCCATATTTCAAGGATTTTAAAAGGTGAAAAACATATAAATTTGATTCCCTGTTGTGTTACAATTGGTGGACTCCTCCTCCTTTTATGTGATGACTTTTCAAAAGCCCTTCTTAAAGGGGTTGAAATACCTGTTGGTATAATAACTTCTTTTATAGGTGTTCCATTTTTTATATATTTAATTTTTAAAAGTATATGAAAATCTTTATAAATGATTTACAATTTGCCTATAAAAATGGTTTTTCAATAAAAAATTTAAACTGTGAGATTGAAGGATTTACAATTTTAACAGGACCAAACGGGAGTGGAAAGACAACCTTATTAAAAATAATACTCGGGATTTTAAAACCACTCAAAGGTAAAATAATTTTTAATGGTAAAGATATTTTGAAGATTCCTTATAAAGAAAAAGTTAAACTCGTTTCATTTATACCACAATTTTATCAGGAATTAAAGGGATTTAAAGTTTATGATATTATAATAATGGGTAGATATCCTTATTTTAAAGGAATATTCAAAAGGGAAAGTAAAAAAGATTTGGAAAGGGTTGAAAAGACCATTGAAATGCTTTCCTTGAAAAACATCATTAATAAAGATTTTTCGGAAATTTCAGGAGGTGAAAAACAGAAGGTTGTGATAGCAAGGGCAATTGCCCAAGAAGCAAACATTTTACTTTTAGATGAGCCAACTGCCCATCTTGATTTAAAAAATCAGATTGAAATATTAAAAATTTTAAAAGAGATTTCAAAAGAGAAAATAGTTTTTGGTGTTTTTCATGAACCCTTCTTATCGTTAAAATTTGCTGAAAAAATGATCTTTATGAAAGAAGGAAAAATAGTTTATGAAGGTAAAACACAGGTTGAAAAAATTTTTGAATTCTATAATATTGAAAAATTATTCTTTTAAGTAAACCTTTATTTTTTCTCCCCTTTTTATTTTTTTAAAAACTTTAAAATCTCCTTCAATTTTCCCTATGACATTTACATCGCTGTATGCGATTATTTCATTTCCTTTACTTATTGGAGTTTTCCCAAAAAATATACATAAAGATGGCTCTTCTATCCATATTCCAACTTCTCCTTCTTTTAAAACCCTTCTTGGATTTTCAGGTTCAATTTCTTCAATGGGTATTTTAAAATATATCTCTTCTCCCCATAAATTTGCTTTACCTTCAAAAGGAAGAATGCTTAAAAATTTTTTGATGGTTTCGGGATTCTCATCTGAGAGGATCAAATTAACCTTCCCTATATTTTCACTTTCAATTATTATCTTTTTCATATCTTTTCAAATTTTACAAATATCTTACCTCCTAAATGTAAAAGTAATTCATTTTTTATCCAGTATTCTTTAAAATACAAAGGGGAAGCACAGGCATAAACTATCTCTCCGATAAAGAAATTGCATTCACCAGCATCTACTATTTCTTTAAGTTTACATTCAATATGTGCAACACATTCCTTTATCCAGCAAGGACTCACTTTTTTTGCTTTTTCCTTTTCAAGTTTTGTTAATTCAAACTTATCAACTTTTTCCCCTGATTTTGTTCCACATTTCCATACCTTATCTTTTAAAGAAATTGTTGGAATATTTATAACAAATTCTTTTGTCTCTTTTATGTTTTTTGATGTGTATGCATCTTTAGAAGCAGCAATACCAACAAGGGGTGGCTCCTCTGAAAGAGGTGTAAGCCATGCAAGAGCCATAACATTGTCCTTACCCTCTTTATTTTTTGATGTTACAAGATATGTAACCTTTGGATGAAATAGATGGTATATGTTTTCCTTTATTTCAATTTTTTCTTTCATTTTTACCTCCTTCAAATTTTTTCTCTAAAAATTCATAAAGATTTTTCATATCAAAAGGCATATCTATTTTAAATTCCATTTTTTCTTTCTTGATTGGATGGATGAATGAAAGATAATAGGCATGTAATGCCTGTCTGTCTATTATATTTAAAACCTCCTGTGCTAATTCCCTTAAACTATTTGGAATTATTGAAAGTATCTTTCTTGAATCCCTTCCAGAATAAACAGGGTCACCAACAACAGGATGACCTATATGTTCAAAATGAACCCTTATTTGATGTGTTCTACCTGTTAGAAGGCTTGCTTCACAAAGTGTTATGAAGGCATCAAAACTTTTTATTACTTCATATTCAGTAATTGCAGGTTTTGAACTAAAAATTGTAATCGCCCTTTTTTTCCTATCAACCATATCCCTTCCTATTGGTGCTTCTATAATTCCTTTTTTTAGTGGCAAAAGACCCCAGACAAACACTTTATATTTTCTCTTTATTTCTCTTCTTTCCATCATTTCACCTAATTTTGATAATCCTTCGTAAGTTTTGGCGATCAAAAGAAGCCCAGAAGTATCTTTATCAAGTCTGTGAATTATACCTGGTCTTGTTTTGTCATCATCTACTGGAAGTTCTTGATATCTGAAAAGAAGAGCATTGATAAGTGTGCCTGTAAAATGTCCCCTTGCAGGATGAACAACGAGTCCCGCAGGCTTATAGATTACTGCTAAATCTTCATCTTCATAAATTATATCAACGGGTATTTCCTGAGGAACTATTTCTTTTTTTTCCGGAATTTCAAATTCTACCTCTATCTTATCATTTTCTTTAACTTTATAACTTGATTTCAAAATTACCATTCCATTTACCCTCACTTTCCCTTTCTCTATCAAATTTTTTACAAATGAACGAGATACTCCTACTCCACTTTTTACAAGATATAAATCAAGTCTTTCACCACTTGACTTTTTCTGGACAACCCTTTCAAAATGCCTTAGCATTAAATAGAAGAAAGAATCTTTTTTTCCTCCTCTATAATGATGTTTATGCCTTTTTTTGCAACATCTATCAATTTTAACAGTTCATGAGTTTTTAAACTGCCTTTTTCCGAAGTCCCTTGAATATCAATTATTGATCCATCTTCAAGCATTGAAATATTCAGATCAACTTCAGCATTTAAGTCCTCTTCATAATCAAGGTCAAGATAAATCTCACCATTTATTTTACCAACACTTATTGAACCAAGAAATTTATCTATTGGTTCTTCATTTATTAAATTATTTTTTAACATGTACCTTGTTGCAATATATAAAGCAACAAATCCTGCATTTATACATGCTGTCCTTGTTCCACCATCAGCCTGCAATACCCCACAATCTATTACTATTGTATAACCTTTTAATTTTCTTCTATCACAACAGCCCCTTAAACTTCTTGAAATAATTCTGCTTATTTCCATTGACCTTCCATCTTTTCCTTTTAAATCCTTTATATTCCTTTCAGGAGTTGCCCTTGGAAACATAAAATATTCAGCCGTTACCCATCCCTCTTCCAGTTCTTTAGCAAATTGGGGTACCTTTGCCTCTATTGTTGCCGTTGCAAGAACTTTTGTATTGCCAATTTCAAATAAACAGCTTCCTTCAGGCACATCTAAATAGTTTGGATGAAATTTGAAACTTCTTAACTCCTCTTTCCCTCTTTCAATTCTCATTTACCCTCAAGTTCTTCTAATTTTTTTTCAAGTTCTTTTATTCTTTCTTTTAATTTTTCCTTCTCCCCTTTCTTTTGCATTTTATAGACCCTGTAAAGCATTCCCAAAACAGCAAATAGGAAAGCAAGGTCAAAATATGTTCTGAATTCAATCGTTAAAAATTTTTCACTTAAAATCATTGTCACATCCATTACAATTTGTAATATCACAATCAGAAGAACAACTAATAGCCATATAACCACTTTTCACCTCCTCTTATTTTTTCCCCATCTTTTATTTTTTTATTCTCAATATAAACAAAAGGTCCTATTTCACAATTTTTACCTATTTTTGTTTTACCTTTTAAAAATACAAAAGGATAGATAATTGAATCTTTTCCTATTTCAACATCATGCTCAATATATACATTTTCAGGAGAATATATTGTTACTCCGTTTTCAAGAAATTTTTTAATTATTCTTTCTTTCATTATTTTAAAAGCCTTTATAAAATCTTCTCTTTTGTTTATTCCGATACATTCTTCAGGTTCAAAAGACTGGTAGGCAAGAATTTTTGCTCCTTCAGAATTTAAAAGGTGTACACAATCTGTTAAATAATATTCTCCTTTTTTGTTAAAAGGTTTTATCTTATTTATTATTCTTTCAATACTCTCCCTTTTAAATATATAAACTCCTGTATTTATCTCTTTAATCTTTTTTTCCTCTTCTGTTGCATCTATTTCCTCTACAATCTTTATTATTTTTGAATTTTCCTTTATTATCCTCCCGTATCCTTTTGGATTTTCAAAAATTGCTGTTAAAATTAGAACATCTGGTTTATTTTTATTGTAAAAATCAATAAAATTTTTTAATGTTTCATATTTTAAAAGGGGAGCATCTCCTGGAAGGATTAATAAATCAGCTCTTTCTTTTATTTTTTCTAAAGCCTTCTTTATAGCATCACCTGTACCAAGAGGCACTTTCTGGTCTATAATTTTTGAATCCTTTTTAAATTTCTTTATTATTTCCTCTTTTGATTTTCCACCTACAACTATGTATATTTTTTTTATTTTTAGTTTTTTTAAATTTTCAATAGAGTAAGAGAGAATTGGTTTCCCTAAAAGTTCATGTAAAACTTTACTCTTTGCTGAATTGAATCTTTTACTTTTACCGCCAGCAAGCACTATCCCAATCATTTTATATACTTAATCCTGTTATTTTTGTCCACAAATATTATTTTTGGTTTTATTTCTTCTTCAGAAAAAATAAAAGAGAATACAAAAATTTCATCACCAGGATAACAAAGTCTTGCAGCTCCTCCATAGAGTGCAACTTCTCCCTCTTTGCCTTTTATCGCATATGTTTCAAATCTTTTACCATTTGATTTATTTATCACTAGGACAAATTCATATTCCTTTATATCACCTTCTTCCATAATTGAAGGGGGCAAACTGATGCTTCCCTCATAATCAAGGTTTGTTTTTGTAACATTTAAACCATGAATTTTACTTTTTAAAAATTTTCTCAATTTCATACAATATTTTCTTCAATTATGTTTAAATTCTCTCTTAAAATTTGAAGTGTAAGATCCATTTTTTCTTTTGAAATTATAATTGAAAAGGAATGTAAAGAGGAAGAAATTAAAAATATTTTTATTCCATAAAAAGCAAGAAGATTTAATATCTCCGCAACAACTCCTTTCCTTCTTGCAAGATTTTCTCCAAGAAATACAAGGAGTGCCACATTATCAAATTCCTTTAAATAACCTGTTCCACTTGTTTCAATTACCTCTTCAAGTAAATTTTTCATATTTTCCTTTTCACTATCCTGAACAACAAAATTAAAACCTATTTTACCTTTTGGTAAAGGGAGTGTATCTACAAGGAGTAAATTTATTCCTCTTTCCTTTATAAGGTCAAAAACATCTGAGATTATTCCAATTTTATCACTTAATTCTTGTAATACAAAAAATACAACCCGCTCATTTTTGAAAAGTTTTATACCAACTTCATAAATCATTACCTTATTTAATCACCTCCTTTGCCGCCTTTATATACTCTTCCATCTCTTCTTTTTTTCTTTTTTCTGTTACAGCAATTAGTAAAAGATTTTTATCAAAACCGAATCTTTTCAAAGGTGTTCCTGCAAGAAAACCTTTTTCAATCATCTTTATCACAAATTCTTCAGCATCAATTGGAAGTGTTATAACAAATTCTTTAAAGAAGGGAGAGTCAAAAACTGGTTTAAATCCTTCTTTTAAAAGCATATCATAAAAAAGATGAGATTTATATAATATATGTCTTCCAAGTTCTTTTATTCCTTCTTTTCCGAGGGCAGAAAGATAAACACAGGCAGCAAGCGCACAAAGCATTTCATTTGTGCAGATATTGCTTGTTGCCTTTTCCCTTCTTATATGTTGTTCCCTTGTCTGTAATACCATCGCAAATGCTCTTTTCCCTTGGACATCTTTTGTTTCTCCTGCTATTCTTCCAGGCATCATCCTTATATATTTTTCCTTACATGTAAATATTCCTAAATAAGGTCCTCCAAATCCCATTGGCAAGCCAAGAGATTGACCTTCTGCAACTGCAATATCGGCATCATATTCACCTGGTGATTTTAATATTCCTAATGAGGTTGGATCAAAAACCATTATAAAAATTAAGTCTTTTTTCTCCTTTATTTCCTTAATTATTTCAGGGTCTTCAAGAATACCAAAAAAATTAGGATGCTGTAAAACAATTCCTGCTGTATCCTGGTCAATCTCTTTTTCAATTTCTTCATATTTTATTTTTCCATTCTCTCTACTATAAGGTATTTCTTTTATATTTACCACATGGGAGGTGTAAGTGGATATTACGCTTTTATATATGGGATTTAAATTCTCTGGTATCAAAATCTTATATTTATTCTTTATTCTGCATGCCATCAAGATTGCCTCTGCAAGTGCACTTCCTCCCTCATACATTGAACTGTTTGAAACATCCATTCCTGTTAGTTCACATATAAGGGTTTGATATTCAAACATTGCTTGAAGTGTTCCCTGTGATACTTCTGCTTGGTAGGGTGTATAGGCTGTATAGAATTCCGGTCTTGAAATTACATAATTTACAACTGCTGGAATAAAATGGTCATAAGAGCCTGCACCAGCAAAATTTATAAGTTCCCATTTGTTAGATTTTGCAAGGTTTTCAACTATTTCCCTGACTTCAATCTCGCTTTTCCCTTTTGGTATTTTCAAAGGCTCTTTAAGAATCTTATCTTGAGGAAGATGTCTTATAAGATCTTGAACATTTTTAATTTTTAAAAATTCGTATATTTCTTCCCTTTCCTTTTCACTTTTTGGAAGGTACTCCATATTTACAAAACTCCTATAATTTTTTTATATTCTTCAGGTGATAAAAGATTTTGTATTTCCTCAGGATTTGTAATTCTTATTTTTATCATCCATCCAAGTCTATAAGGATCTTCATTTATTATTCCTGGATTTGTTTCAAGTTCTTCATTAACCTCAATTACTTCTCCTGAAAGAGGAGCATAGAGATCCGCAACAGTTTTCACTGCTTCAATACTTCCAAACGGCTGCATCTGCTCAACCATTGTTCCTATTGCAGGAAGTTCAACATAAACTATATCCGATAATTCACTCTGTGCAAAGTCTGTTATTCCTATGGTCGCAATATCTCCCTCTATTTTTGCCCATTCATGTTCCTTTGTATATTTTAAATCTTCAGGCACCAGCATATAAACCTCCTTTAAAAGAAATAAATTATAAAGTTTCAATTGAAAAAGTGTCAATTTTACTCTGTAATCTAAAATTATGAAATAAAGATTAAAGGGCAAGATAAAAATTGATTGAAACAATTCTTGTGATGGTTTTTATTTTATAAAAAATAATTTTTAAAATTTGAATACTTTATTATTTTATCTGCTTTTTTAATAATCTTTTTCAACATCTTACTATCTTTTATATTTCTTGAAATATATCTTTCAGCAAAATTTAAAATCTCTTTCTCATACCTATTTAAAATTCTTATTCTCATCTCATCTGACCAGTTATCATACATCTTTTTAAAAGGTTCGCCTCTTACTAAATTAAATGCTCTTATAAAACTTTTCTTTGCAAATCTCCACTCTCCCCTGTTTAAAAATAAATGTGTCTCACTAAGAACTTCTTCAAACTCCCCATAATCTGTTAAAAAATATATTCCATTATTTCTTAAAACAGGATAATTATATTTATGGGATATTTCAATTAAATGAGAAGGTATCTTTAAAGTCTTTTTTATTTTTAAAAGTAAATGGGATAAATTTCTCCCAAAATTTTTATCTTCTCCCCAAAAATTTTTGTAAATCTCATCAAGGGGAAACTCTTTACCTGGTTCATTTATTCT